>NZ_JASCPP010000190.1:0-6573 GCF_029959745.1 Pseudomonas sp. PS01298
AGGGCACGAGTTGGTTGAGGTCGGCGCGGCAGTTGATCATGCGCTTTTCGTCAACGGCGACGCGGGCGGCGGAGCCTTCCAGCTCGGCGAGGCCTTCGGCGACGTCGAGTTTGTCGAGGGCGGCCTTGGCGCGGATGATCGCGGCGGAGTCGTTGGCCGTCACGTTGCGCGCTTCCAGCGCGGCGGCGGCGCCTGCGCCATCCAGGCGGTCCATGTTGGCTTCACTGGCGTGGCCGGCGTTGGCGCCCTTGATCACCGCTGCACCGGTGTCTTCGTTGTCGACTTCATCCCAACTCAGCATTGAAATACTCCTTCCTGGTCTGTTCTGACGGCGTGTGAACCCGTCCAAAAATATGTAATTTGCAGGCTACTAGGCATTGAAATACTGCGCGTAGTGTGGTCGGTAAATATCGATTCTGCACACTATGTAGTGGTCTGTTCTGTTTGTGGGCACACTATATGGTGTGTAACAAAGATGGTCAACGCACAAGATGTACGCTCTCGAGTGGCTGGCGTGACGTGGGTCAGCTATAAAGACCGGCATTATTGACCCGAATCAGGACCTCAAGGGAATGAGTCATTTATTGATCCGCGCCGCCCGTCTGGAAGACGCCGAAGGCATTTTCCAGGTGCATAAAAACTCCGTCGAAAGCCTCTGCCACGCCGATTACGGCCCCACTCAGATCAGCATGTGGCTGGATGGCCGCTCGCCCGAGACGTACCGCGAGGCAATCGTCGCCGGCAATGTGTGGCTGGCCTGCACGGACGTGATCCAGGGGTTCGTGGAAATCGATGGCCACGAAGTCAGCAAACTGTTTGTGCGTGGCCAGGCCGCCGGGCAGGGCGTAGGGGCTCGCCTGCTCCGCGAAGCGCTGGCGCGCATCGAAGCCGCCGGTCATGCCAAGGCGTATCTGGAGGCGACCCTCACCGCCGAAAAATTCTATGCCGCGAGCGGCTTTCGCAAGATTGGCGAGGGCACCTTCAGCCGTGGCAACAGCCCGGTTTGCATCGAGATCATCAAGATGGAGCGCGCTTTCCCGGGGGCATGAGAAAAACTCACAGCCCCATGACTTTTAATGGTTACGCCCGCCCTCAGCGCCAGTGCTAAAAAATCGCCAACCAGCTCCCCATAACAACAAAGAGCGTTTGCGAAATGAAAACACTGGATCTGTACATCGGCGAAGGCTTTGAAGGCCCGGGCGTCAACGCGGCCCACATCAATATCCTGATCGGCCCGCGCAACGGCCCGGCCGGCCAGGCGTTCGCCAACAGCCTGGCGTCTCCCAGCCAAGGGCATTGCCCGTTCATGGTGATCGCCCAGCCGAACATCCCGGTCAAACCCATGACCCTCTACGTCAACAAGGCCGCGATCGGCAGCGACCTGCACGGCAACGCCACCTGGGGCGCGTCCCAGGCCGGTATCGCCAAGGCCGTGCTCGAAGCGTTGCTGGACGGCACCTTGCCGGCCGAGGCCGAAGACGAGTGGGCCATCGTCACCGCCAACTGGGTCAACCCGGCCTGCGACGACCTCGATGCCGTCTACCTGAACAACTACAACGCCTGCCGCACCGCGATCCGCGCCGCCCTCACCGGCACGCCGTACACCGCGCAACTGGCGGACGTGGTCAACCAGATCAGCAACCCTTTCTACACGCCAAAAGCCTGAGGAAATCCCCATGCAATACATTCGTTTGGGCAACTCCGGCCTGCAAGTCTCGCGCCTGTGCCTGGGCACCATGAACATGGGCACCCCGGACTGGAAACCGTGGATCTTCGACGAGAAGCAAAGCGAGCCGATCGTCGCTCACGCCCTGGCCAACGGCGTCAATTTCATCGACCTGGCCGACTTCTATTCCGCCGGTGTCGGCGAGGAAGTGGTAGGGCGCATCCTCAAGCGCGTCGCCCGGCGTGACGAGATCGTGGTCACCACCAAGGTCGGCTACGGCACCCGCAGCGGCATCAACGCCAGCGGCCATTCGCGCAAGCACATCATGGACAGTATCGACGCATCCCTCAGCCGCCTGGGCATGGATTACGTCGACGTGTTCATGCTGCATTACTTCGACGTGAACACCCCGGTCGAAGAAACCATGAGCGCCCTCAATGACATCGTGCGCTCCGGCAAGGCGCGCTACATCGGCGTGTCGACCATGCTCACCGGCCAGCTGGCGAAAATTCTCCTGGCTTGCGAACGCAATGGCTGGGTCAAGCCAATCAACATGCAGCTGCAACTGAACTGCGCCTACCGCGAGGAAGAGCGCGAGATGATCCCGTTCTGCCGCGACCAGGGCCTCGGCGTGTCGGTGTTCAGCCCGCTGGCGCGCGGCTTGCTCACCGGCGAGGTGCAATCGACGCGCAACCAGACCGACTTCTTCACCCAGCAGATGTACAGCGACCAAACCTCGTTCGATATCGCCCATTCGGTGCAGCGCGTGGCACGTGCCCGTGGCGTGTCCAACGCGCAGATCGCCCAGGCGTGGGTCGCCAACCATCCAGGTGTCGATGTGATGCTGGTCGGCGCCGATACCACCGCGCAGTTCGACAGCGCGCTGGCCGCCCTCGACACCCAATTGGATGCCGAAGAACTGCATGAGCTGGAACGCAACTACACACCGTGCGATGTGATCAACGACTACACCGCCGGCAAGCGCATCCTGCGTGCGGCCCGTCCGGGCCTGGACCGTTTCAACCTGATCGAGGCCGTGGCATGAACCCGCTGATCCGTACTGGCAACTACATCGATGGCCAATGGTCCAGCGGTGGCCCGACCTACCCGGTGCTCAACCCGGCGAATGGCGCGCTGATCGCCGACGTACAACGCGCCGGCGCTGAGCACACCGACCTGGCCATCGCCGCCGCCCACCGCGCGTTGCCGGCCTGGCGCACGCTCACGGCCAAGGAGCGCAGCCAGCGCCTCAAGCGCTGGAGCGAGCTGATGCTCAGCCATCAGAAAGACCTCGCGCAGTTGCTCAGCCTGGAGCAGGGCAAGCCCCTCGCCGAAGCCATGGGCGAAGTGGTCTACGCCGCGAGCTTCCTGGAGTGGTTTGGCGAAGAGGCCAAGCGTGCCTATGGCGACGTGATTCCGAGCCACAAGGCCGATGCCCGCATCATCGTGACCAAGGAAGCCATCGGCGTGGTCGCGGCGATCACGCCGTGGAATTTCCCCCTGGCGATGGTCACCCGCAAGGTCGGCCCGGCATTGGCGGCGGGCTGCACGATGATCCTCAAGCCCTCGGAAGAAACCCCGCTGTCGGCCTTCGCCCTGGCGGTCCTTGCCGAGCAGGCTGGCATTCCGGCCGGTGTGTTCAATATTGTCTCCGGTGACGCCGTGGCCATCGGCGGCGCGCTGCAGGCCTCCAGCGTGGTGCGCAAGCTGTCGTTCACCGGCTCCACGCGCACCGGCAAACTGCTCATGCGCCAGGCGGCGGACACGCTGAAAAAAGTCTCGCTGGAACTGGGCGGCAACGCGCCGTTCATTGTGTTCGACGACGCCGACCTCGACGCCGCCGTCAAAGGCGCGATGGCGTCCAAGTTCCGCAATACCGGGCAGACCTGTGTGTGCGTCAACCGCTTCTTTATCCAGGACGGCGTGTATGACGCGTTCACCACCAAACTCGCCGAGGCGGTCAAGGCCATGCGTGTCGGCAGCGCCCTGGACGGCGACACCGAGCAAGGCCCGCTGATCAACGCCGCCGCGCTGGCCAAGGTTGAAGCCCACGTGGGCGACGCCTTGGAAAAGGGCGCCAAGCTGTTGTGCGGCGGCCGGCGCCATGCGCTGGGCGGCACCTTCTTCGAGCCGACCATCCTCACCGAAGCCCACGGCGAGATGCTGATCGCCCAGGAAGAAACCTTCGGCCCGGTGGCGGCGTGCTTCCGCTTCAGCGATGAAGCCGAGGTACTGCAGCGCGCCAATGACACGCCGTTCGGCTTGTCGGCCTATTTCTACAGCCGCGACATCGGCCGTGTGTGGCGCATGGCCGAAGGCCTGGAGGCGGGCATGGTCGGCATCAATGAAGGGATCATCTCCACCGAAGTCGCGCCGTTTGGCGGCATCAAGGAATCCGGCCTCGGCCGCGAAGGCTCCAAGTACGGCCTGGATGATTACCTGGAGATCAAATACCTGTTGATGGGCGGGCTGTAGACCCCCAGGTCTGCAAACAGCACAGGTCGACTGTGGAAGCTGGCTTGCCTGCGACAGCGGTACGCCAGCGACCCATGCTTCGACCGATCCATCGCTCGCACCACAAGGCGCACGCCCACCGTTACTCCATCAAAAACAACAATAGGGAGAACACCATGACCGCCCAACCCGTCAATATCGACGACCTGCCGATCGGCCGCTTTCACCTGAAGATCGCCGGCCTGACCTTCGGCGCGCACTTCACCGATGGCTACATCCTCGGCCTGATCGGTATCGCTTTCACCCTGCTCAGCCCACAGATGCAACTCGACGCCTTCTGGCAAGGCTTGATCGGTGCCTCGGCGCTGATCGGGCTGTTCCTCGGCAGCCTGTTTTTCGGCTGGATCTCCGACACCCTCGGCCGGCAGAAAATCTTCCTGGTCAGCTTTGTGTTGATCACTGTCGCCTCGGTCATGCAGTTCTATGCCGAAACGGCCATGGGCCTGTTGTTGTGCCGCATCCTGATCGGCATTGGCCTGGGCGGTGATTTCAGTGTCGGCCATGCCATGCTGGCGGAGTTCTCGCCGAAGAAACATCGCGGCGTGCTGCTGGGCTCATTCAGTGTGATCTGGACTTTCGGCTACGTGGCCGCAACCTTTGTCGGCACGGCCATGCTCAGCCTGGGTGACGATGCATGGCGCTGGATGCTGGCGTCCTCGGCGATTCCCGCCGGGCTGATCCTGATCGCGCGTATCGGCACCCCGGAATCACCGCGCTGGCTGATCAACCGTGGGCGCATCGCCGAAGCCCGCGCCATCGTCAAGAAGCACCTCGGCGAACACGTGGTCCTGGATGAAGAACCGTCGACGCAGACCCGCTCGGGCTACGGCGTCCTGTTCAGCCGTGAATACCGCAAGCGCACGGCGTTCAACTGCCTGTTCTTTGTGTGCATCGTGATGCCGTACTTTGCGATCTACACGTTCCTGCCTTCGATCCTGCAGAAGATGGGCCTGTCCCAGGGCTTTGGCACCGAACTGCTGCTCAACCTGCTGCTGATTGTCGGTGCGCTGATCGGCATCTGGTGCACGGTGAAGTTCTCGCGCCGAGGCTTCCTGATCAACTCGTTCATCATCCTTGCCGTCGCGCTGTTCCTGCTCGCGGTGTTGCCGGGCAGCATGGCCTGGCTGATGGTGCTGACCTTCGGCGTGTTCACCCTGGTGTTGTCGGCGGTGAGCAACCTGGTCGGGGTGTTCCCGGCAGAAAGCTTCCCCACCGAAGTGCGTGCCAGCGGCATCGGCCTGGCGACGGCGGTGAGCCGCCTGGGCTCGGCGGTCAGTACCTTCCTGCTGCCGGTGAGCGTGGCCGGCATCGGCTTGAGCCCGACCATGGGCATTCTCTCGGCGATCCTGGTGCTGGGCGCGCTCATCTCCTGGGCCTGGGCGCCGGAAACCAAGGCGTTGACCTTGAGCCAGGCGTGCAAGGCCGAGGCGCCCGTGCCATCAGGGATTGCTGACCTGGCCCAGCCACTGCGTAAACAGCCGAACCTTGGATAAGCCCAGCTTGTCCGGCGCCACATCCAGCCAATAGCCATACGGGCCGATCACCTCCACGGGGGTGATCGGCAGCAGGCTGCCATTGGCCAATTCCCGCTCGATCATCTGCCGGTCGATCACTGCCAGTCCACCGCCTGCCAGCGCGGTGTGAATCACTTGGTCGAGGGTGCTGAATTCCAGGCCCTGGTCCGCATCGATGTCCTCCCGGCCCATGGCCGCCAGCCAGTTCTCCCAGACCTTCAAGCGCTTGCCGTCGTGCAGGATATGCAGCAGCGGGGCGCGGCGCAGGTCGGGCGGCTGGCCGTCGATGAACAACTCCGGGCTGGCCACGGCGATGTGGCGTTCCATCACCAGCAATTCGCTGCTGCAATGCAGCGCCGGTTCCAGGCCGAAGCGGATCTGGCAGTCGATTTCCGCCAGGCTTGCGTGACTGTTTTGATGGGTGACGCTGAGGTTGATGTCCGGGTAGCGCTCGCAAAAGCGCCGCAAGTGCGCGGACAGCCAGCGCGTGGCCCAGGTCGGCGGCGCGACGATGCGCAGGCGCTGGCGCAGGTTGGGCACGCGCACGGCCTGCAGGGCTCGCTCGATATGGTCGAAGGCGTCACTCAGGTGCGGCGAGAGGGCAAAGCCGGCTTCGGTCAGGGCCAGGCCTTGCGGCGTGCGGATGAACAGAGCGACACCGAGGTAGTCCTCCAACTGCTTGATCTGCCGGCTGACCGCACCTTGGGTCACGTTGAGGCCGACGGCGGCCTGGCTGAAACTGCGGTGGCGGGCGACTTCTTCGAAGACGCGGAGCATGTTGAGGGAGGGCAGTTGGCGCATGAAATGGATTCCACACCGGTTGTTTTTATAGTGTTTTTGGCGGCCTCTTCGCGGGCAAGCCCGCTCCCACAGTTGGAC
>NZ_JASCPP010000191.1:0-6558 GCF_029959745.1 Pseudomonas sp. PS01298
GCGTTGGGGTGCGCAGCAGCCCCAAAACCTGCTGGCAGGTTCTGTCTGTAAGAATGCAGTGACTGAATTGGGGCTGCTTCGCACCCCAACGCGGGGCAAGCCCGCTCGCCACAAGTCAGTGCCACAGCCACAGATCCAGTTGTTGCCACAACCACCTATCCAGTGGTTGCCACAAGTCCAGCCACAGCCACAAGCACATCTGCAAAGCAATCAAGGCTGCCCGGCAAGGGCCTGATTCACCGCCAACCAGCCCGCCACGGCTTCCTCCCCGGCTTCACTGAACGCGCGTTGCAACAGCTTCACCTGCTCACGCCGCAGTGATTGCTCGAACCGCATACCTTCCTCCGTCAGTTCCAGCAGGCGTTTGCGCTTGTCGGTCTGCGCCGCAACGCTGTTGACCAGGTGCATTTCCTGCAATTGGCGCAACGGCATGTTCAGCGCCTGCTTGCTCACGCCGAGCAGTTCCAGCAACTCCTTCACGCTCAAGGCCGGGTACCGCGCGATAAAAAATACGATGCGCTGGTGCACCCGGCTCAGGCCGCGGCGTTCGAGCATTTCATCGGCTTTGGCAGTGAACGCCTGGTAGCCGAAGAAGAACGCTTGCATCGCCTCTTGCTGGCTGCCCTGGTTTTTAAGGTCAAGCATGTTGACGTATCCATTCAAGCTGTCGTAATTTCGGTCAACCAGTTTGACGTATTTCCCACAGGCTTTGCTACCGGTGACCTTATGGCCTTCTCTGAACGTGTTACGCGCCTCAAAAGCTCCTTGATCCGTGAAATCCTCGCGGCAGCCCAGCGCCCGCAAGTGATGTCGTTCGCCGGTGGCCTGCCGGCGGAGGCCATGTTGCCGGCCTTGCAGTGGGAGGGCATGCCGCTGAACATCGGCCAATACGGCATGAGCGAGGGCGAGCCGCAATTGCGCGAGTTGCTGGCGGCCGAGGCGCGCGCCCTGGGGGTGCCGTGCCAGGCGAGCCAGGTACTGGTGGTCAGCGGCTCGCAGCAAACCCTCGACCTGGCGGCGAAGTTGTATATCGACAAGGGCACGAAAATCCTGTTGGAAGGCCCGACCTACCTGGCCGCGTTGCAGATCTTCCAACTGTTCGGCGCCGATTGCCTCACGGTGCAGCTGGAAGCAGACGGCCCCGACCTGGCCAGCTTGCGCGCCAACCTTGAGCGCCATCGCCCGGCGTTCATCTACCTGATCCCGACGTTCCAGAACCCGTCCGCCGTGCGCTACAGCGAGGCCAAGCGCGAGGCTGTCGCCGTGTTGCTCGATGAATTCGGCGTCACCCTGATCGAAGACGAACCCTATCGCGAGCTGACCTTCGACGGTGGCAGCGCCAAGCCCATCGTCGGCCGCCTGAACAAAGCCAGCTGGATCTACACCGGCACGGTTTCCAAAACCTTGCTGCCGGGACTGCGCGTCGGTTACCTGATCGCCAGCCCGGACCTGTTCCCGCACTTGCTCAAGCTCAAGCAGTCGGCGGACCTGCACACCAACCGCGTCGGCCAGTGGCAAGCGATGCAGTGGATCGGCACGCAGAAATACCAGCAACACCTGGTGCAATTGCGCAGCTTTTACCGCGAGCGCCGCGATGCCTTCCAGGCGGCATTGCTGCGTCACTTCGGCGAATTGGCCGACTGGCAAGTGCCCCAGGGTGGATTATTCTTCTGGCTGACCTTGAAACAGCCGCTCGACACCCGCACCTTGTTGGCTCCTGCGCTCGATCAGGACGTCGCGTTCATGCCCGGTGAACCGTTCTTTTCCGAGCCGGACCAGCACCTGGGCTCACTGCGACTCAATTTCAGCCATATCGACCCGTCCCGTCTGGACGAAGGTCTCAAGCGCCTGGCCGCAATGGTCCGTCAAGCACAGCACGCGCAAGCGGCATAAGGGGAGCCCCATGTACAAGGTTTATGGCGATTACAAGTCGGGCAACTGCTACAAGGTCAAATTGATGCTCAACCTGCTGGGCATCCCGTACCAATGGGTGGATGTGGACATCCTCAGGGGTGATACGCAGACCGCCGAATTCCTGGCAAAGAACCCCAACGGCAAGATCCCGGTGCTGGAGCTCGAAGACGGCACCTGCCTGTGGGAATCCAACGCGATCCTGAATTTCCTCGCCGACGGCAGCGAATTCCTGCCCACCGAGCCGCGCCTGCGCACGCAGGTGTTGCAGTGGCAGTTCTTCGAACAGTACAGCCACGAGCCGTACATTGCGGTGGCGCGGTTTATCCAGTTTTACCTGGGGTTGCCGCAGGAGCGCCTCGAGGAATACAAGAAGCTGCACAAGGGCGGTTACAAAGCCCTCAAGGTCATGGAACGCCAGCTGCAACTGACGCCGTACCTGGTGGGCGACCAGTTCTCCATCGCGGATGTGGCCTTGTATGCCTATACCCACGTGGCCCGGGAAGGTGGTTTTGACCTGGATGCGTACCCGGGCGTGCAGGCGTGGTTGGCGCGTGTGGCCAGCCACCCCAAGCACGTCGCGATGCTCGACTGAACGCCCTCAATCTGTAGGCGCCCGGCAAGCCGGGCTCCTACAAGGAGGGCATCTGGGCCTTGAGCAGGTCAAAACAGCGCTGCGCCGCTGGGCTCAGGCTCATGCCGCTGCGGCTGATCAGTCCGATCTCCCGGTTTACGCCGGGATGATCGATGTTGATGCGCTTCAAGCCTGCCAAACTGTCCGCCGCCGACTCCGGCAGCACACTGATGCCCAGCCCCTGGCGCACCAAGGCAAGGACCGTGGACATATAGTTGGCCTCCATGCCTGCGTTCATCGTCAGCTGCGTCTCATCAAACAACGCATCCACTTGCTCCCGCACGCTGCTGTCACGCCCGGTGAGGATGATCGGCTGGTCCGCCAGTTGCTCCAGGGTCAGCTGGCGATGGCGAGTGAGGGGATGGTCCAGCGGCACGAAGGCGCACAGTCGATCATTGAGCACCGGCACAAACGCCAGGCCGTGACTGAGCCGTGCGCGTACACCAATGCCGAAATCGACCTCGCCTGCACGTACCTGGGCATGAATGCGATGGGCCACCAGGTCGTGCAGGCGCACTTCGATGCCGCCAAAGCGTTCGCGAAACAGCCGTAGGGCCGGTGGCAGGGTGCCGGCGCAGACCGAGGGCAGGGCGGCGATGGTGACGACGCCGCGACGCAAGGCGGCCAGGTCGCGGGAACCGGTGACAATGTTGTCCAGGTCCAGCAGCAGTTTTTCCATAGGGCCGCGCGCGTCCTGGCCGGCGGCCGTGATGCTCACATGGCGCGGGCTGCGGTCGAGCAGGGCAACGCCCAGCCAATCCTCCAGTTGCTGGACTTGCACGGTCAGCGCCGAAGGTGACAGGTGCAGTTCGTTGGCCGCCTTGGTGAAACTCCCGGTACGGGCCACCGCGAGGAACGCCTGGATATGCTGGATCGAATTTTTCATTGTTGTTTTTCTCGAGCGTTTTGTTTTTACGAACATGACTTGCTGAACATTCCAATTTACAAAGGGTAACGTGATTCCAATACTCGGGGGAAAACAATAACCGGCCGCAAAGGCCGCTCTGGAGTAACCCATGCTCGCTACCCTGGGTGTCATCACCATCCTGTGCCTGCTCGCTGCCGTCATGAGCAAACGCCTCTCGCCGCTGGTGGCCCTGATCGCCTTGCCGATCATCGCCGCGTTGCTCGGTGGGTTCGGCCTGCAAACCAGCGCCTTCATCATTACCGGTATCAAGAACGTCGCCCCCGTAGTGGGCATGTTTGTGTTCGCGATCCTGTTTTTCGGGATCATGACCGATGCCGGCATGCTCGACCCCATCATTGATCGCATCCTGCGCACGGTAGGGACGCGTCCTACAAGGATTGTCGTCGGTACCGCGACCCTGGCCCTGTTGGTGCACCTCGACGGTTCCGGCGCGGTGACCTTCCTGGTGACAGTGCCGGCGATGCTGCCGCTGTATACGCGGCTGGGCATTGATAAACGTATCCTTGCCTGTGTCTGCGCGATGGCCGCCGGGGTCAACTTCCTGCCGTGGACCGGCCCGGTGCTGCGCTCCTCGGCGGCACTGCATGTGCCGGTGGCGGATCTGTTCCAGCCGCTGATCCCGGTGCAGATCGTCGGCCTGGTCTTCGTCTTCGCCTGTGCCTGGTGGCTCGGCCGCCGCGAGGAAAAACGCCTGGGCCTGGGCGCCGGTTCCAGCGTGGATGCCGTGCCGCAACGGGTGCTCAGCGACGCCGACATCCAGCTGCGCCGGCCTCGGCTGTTCTGGGTCAACCTGGTGCTGACTGTGTTGGTGATGGTGGTGATGATCGCCGGCTGGGTCGACCCGGTGGTGATGTTCATGCTCGGCACCGTGGTGGCCCTGTGCATCAACTACCCGAATGTGGACGCCCAGCGCGCCCGCATCGATGCCCATGCGAAAACCGCGCTGACCATGGCCAGTATCCTGCTCGCCGCCGGGGTGTTCACCGGCATCATGCAAGGCACCGGCATGCTCAAGGCGATCGCCGAAGTGGCGGTGGCGCAGATTCCGGCCGGCCACGGCAAGTTGATCCCGGCGGTGGTGGGCTTTATCTCCATGCCGTTGAGCATGCTGTTCGACCCCGATTCGTATTATTTCGGCGTGATGCCGGTGATCGCCGAAGTCGGCAAGGCCCTCGGTGTCGACCCGTTGCAGGTGGCCCAGGCCTCGCTGCTGGGCGTGCACACCACCGGTTTCCCGGTCAGCCCGCTGACCCCCGCAACCTTCCTGTTGGTGGGCCTGTGCAAGATCGAATTGGCCGATCACCAGCGCTTCACCATCCCTTTTCTGTTTGCCGCGTCGGTGTTGATGACCCTGACCGCGTTGCTCCTGGGAGTGATTTGAGATGAAAACCTTGCGCATCGGTTCCGGTGCCGGATATTCCGGCGACCGTATCGAACCCGCCGTGGAACTGGCTGAACAGGGCCATCTGGATTACCTGGTCTTCGAATGCCTGGCCGAACGCACGATTGCCCTGGCGCAACAGGCGCGGATCACGGATCCCGACGGCGGCTATGACCCGCTGCTCAGTGAGCGCATGCGCCGTGTGTTGCCGTTTGTGGGGGAGGGCGCCGGGCGTCGCCGCCTGCGGGTAATCACCAACATGGGCGCGGCCAACCCGGTGTCGGCGGCGATTGAAGTGCGGCGCATCGCCAGCGAGCTGGGCCTGCGCCTCAAGGTGGTCGCGGTGGTGGGCGACGATGTCTTGGCTGCGTTGCAGCCCGAGCAAGTGCTGGATAACGGCCAGACCGTCGGTTCACTCGGCGAACGGCTGATTTCCGCCAATGCCTACCTGGGCGTGGAGGGCATCCTTGAAGCCCTGCGCGCCGACGCCGATGTGGTAATTACCGGACGTGTCGCCGACCCCTCGCTGTTCCTCGCGCCGCAGATGTTCGAGTTCGGCTGGGCCGCGGATGACTGGCAGCGCTTGGGTCGCGGCACTTTAGTTGGACATTTGCTCGAATGCGCCGGGCAAGTCAGTGGCGGCTATTTTGCCGACCCGGGCTTCAAGGATGTGGATGACCTGGCGCGCCTGGGATTCCCCTTGGCCGAGATCGATGCCGAGGGCGAAGCGCTGATCACCAAGGTTGCAGGCTCAGGTGGACGGGTCAGCCGTGCGACCTGCACCGAGCAACTGATTTATGAAGTGCATGATCCCGCGGCGTATTTGACGCCTGATGTGACCGCTGATTTTTCCCAGGTGGGTTTTGTCGAGGAAGCGGTTGATCGTGTGCGCGCCCAGGGCGCCGCGGGTCGCGCGCGACCTGAACAGTTGAAGGTCAGCGTGGGTTATCTGGATGGCTGGATCGGCGAAGGGCAGATGTCCTACGGCGGCCCCGGCGCCGTCGCACGGGCTCAATTGGCGCGGGATGTCGTACTCAAGCGTCTGGCGTTAACCGGCGTGAAGATGCAGGACGTGCGCGCCGAGCTGATCGGCATGGACTCGCTCCACGGCCCGCGCAGCAGTGTCGAGCCTTGGGAAGTGCGCTTGCGCGTCGCGGCTCGATGCGAGGAGCGTGGCGAAGCGGTACGGATCGGCAATGAAGTGGAAACCCTCTACACCAACGGCCCGTCCGGCGGCGGCGGTGCCAGTAAAAGCGTGCGCCAGGTGGTGGCGGTGGCGTCATTGCTGCTGCCGCGAGGCGCGGTCAACCCGAGGATCGAAGCATGAAACTGCACACGCTGGCCCACTCCCGGACCGGGGACAAGGGCGACACCTCGAACATCTCGATCATTGCCTATCGCGCCGAGGATTACCCGTTGCTGTGTGAGCAGCTCACGGCCGAACGCGTGGCCGAGTTCTTTGCCGGCCTGCTGGAACCGGGTGCTGCGCCGGTGCGGCGTTATGAATTGCCCACTGTCCAGGCGCTGAACTTCGTCTTGCCGGGGATCCTGCGCGGTGGCGTGACCCGCTCCCTGGCGCTGGATGCCCATGGCAAATGCCTGGGCTCGGCGCTGCTGAATGTTGACTTGGTAATCTGAACTCAATGTGGGAGCGGGCTTGCTCGCGAATGCGCTGTGTCAGTCGATAGATTGATTGACTGATCC
>NZ_JASCPP010000192.1:0-6501 GCF_029959745.1 Pseudomonas sp. PS01298
CCTCCCCGCGCCGCGTTCAAGTATGGGGGTGCGGGCTTGCCGGCGAAAGCGGTGGGTCAGTTGCTGGAGAGGGTGGCTGGTCTACCGCATTCGCGAGCAAGCCCGCTCCCACATTTGGGATGTATTTCAAGGTTGGAGCCGAGCTGTACCGTCCGCTCAAATGCCGCAGCACCCCGAATCCCAAGCCCGAACAGCGATCAAAACTGTGGGAGCGGGCTTACCCGCGAAAGCGGTGGGTCAGTCGCTGCTGGGGGTGACTGATCTGGCGCCTTCGCGAGCAAGCCCGCTCCCACATTTGGGGTGTATTTCAAGGTTGGAACCGAGCTGTACCGTCCGCTCAAATGCGGCAGCACCCCGAATCCCAAGCCCGAGCAGCGATCAAAACTGTGGGAGCGGGCTTGCCCGCGAAAGCGGTGGGTCAGTCGCTGGAGAGGGTGGCTGATCTGGCGCCTTCGCGAGCAAGCCCGCTCCCACATTTGGCTTGTATTCCAAGGCTGGAATCGGGTTGTACCACCCGCTCAAATGCCGGTGCAGCATCTCGAATCCCAAGCCCGAACAGCGATCAAAACTGTGGGAGCGGGCTTGCTCGCGAAAGCGGTGGGTCAGTCGCTGCAGAGGGTGGCTGGCCTGGCGCCTTCGCGAGCAAGCCCGCACATTTATGTTTCGAAATATTCTGCGCACACAATTTTCACATCCCATCCAAGACAATTCGCCCGCTCAAACCTCCCAGCCAAAGGCTCTATCTCAACTGCCATTAAAGGCGGGGCAGGGGTGCACGTTCAGTAATTAATAGCCTTGCCGGCTTTGATCGGGCACCATTTGCGCCACCGCGTTAACCGCCTACCCCAGCCAGCCTGGGCGAGGGACGGACGCCACTGCATTATTTCGCAACTTAAACTTCCAATGGGTCCTGAAACGACATGGCAAACCCGGACGCCCTGAGTCAGCAGCGAGCTTCTAATCGCCTGCTGCAACCGACCGTCAAATCCCATCTGGCTTACACGCTGCTCTGCGCACTGGTCATGATGGTGATGTTCTCGCTGCTGCGCCTGGCGCTGCTGGTGTACAACCGCGAGATGATCCTCGACACCCCGGCCTCGACCTTCCTCGAAGCCTTCGCCAACGGCCTGCGTCTGGACCTGCGCCTGGTGGTGTACCTGATCATCCCATTGCTGCTGGCGCTGTTCAGCGTACGGGCGATGGCGGCACGTGGGTTCTTCCGTTTCTGGCTGACCGTAGCGTCCAGCATCGCGCTGTTCCTGGGCCTGATGGAAATGGACTTCTACCGCGAGTTCCACCAGCGCCTCAACGGCCTGGTCTTCCAGTATGTGAAGGAAGACCCGAAAACCGTGATGAGCATGCTCTGGTATGGTTTCCCGGTGGTGCGCTACCTGCTGGCATGGGCCGTGGGCACGTTGATCCTGAGCATCGCGTTCAAGGGCGCCGACCGCGCCACTCGCCCGCGCGGCCCGTTCAGCGGTGGCAGCATCGGCACCCGCCAGGTCGCACCGTGGTACAGCCGCATCGCGGTGTTCGTGGTCTGCCTGCTGATCGCCGTGGTCGCCGCACGTGGCACCCTGCGCCAGGGCCCGCCGCTGCGTTGGGGTGATGTCTACACCACCGAATCGAACTTCGCCAACCAACTGGGCCTCAACGGCACCTTGTCGCTGATCGCGGCCGCGAAGTCGCGCTTCTCCGAAGACCGCTCGAACATCTGGAAGGCCACCCTGGATCAGCCACTGGCGACCCAGACCGTGCGTGACATGCTGGTGCTGCCGCAGGAAAAGCTGGTGGATGCCGACATCGCCGCCGTGCGCCGTGACTACACGCCACCGGCCGAGAAGACCCTGCCGATCAAGAACGTGGTCGTGATCCTGATGGAAAGCTTCGCCGGTCACTCGGTCGGCGCGCTGGGGCGTCCGGGCAACATCACGCCGTACTTCGACAAACTGTCCAAGGAAGGCCTGCTGTTCGACCGCTTCTTCTCCAACGGCACCCACACCCACCAGGGCATGTTCGCCACCATGGCGTGCTTCCCGAACCTGCCGGGCTTCGAATACCTGATGCAGACCCCGGAAGGCAGCCACAAGCTGTCGGGCCTGCCGCAGTTGCTGAGTGCGCGCAAGTTTGACGACGTGTATGTCTACAACGGCGACTTCGCCTGGGACAACCAGTCGGGTTTCTTCAGCAACCAGGGCATGACCAACTTCATCGGCCGCAATGACTTCGTCAACCCGGTGTTCTCCGACCCGACCTGGGGCGTGTCCGACCAGGACATGTTCAACCGTGGCCTGGAAGAGTTGAAAGCCCGCGAAGGTGGCAAGCCGTTCTACGCGCTGCTGCAAACCCTGTCCAACCACACCCCGTACGCATTGCCGACGCCGTTGCCGGTCGAGAAAGTCACTGACCGTGGCAGCCTCAACGAGCATTTGACGGCCATGCGTTACTCCGACTGGGCCCTGGGCCAGTTCTTTGAAAAGGCCCGCAAGGAGCCGTACTTCAAGGAAACCCTGTTCGTGATCGTCGGCGACCACGGTTTCGGCAACGAACAGCAAATCACCGAGATGGACCTGGGCCGCTTCAACGTGCCGATGCTGATGATTGCACCCGGCATGCAAGAGAAGTTCGGCGAGCGTGACCACACCGTGGGCACCCAGATCGACATCGTGCCGACCATCATGGGCCGTCTCGGTGGCGACACCCTGCACCAGTGCTGGGGCCGTGACCTGCTCAACCTGCCGGAAGGCGACAAGGGCTTCGGCGTGATCAAGCCGTCCGGCAGCGACCAGACGGTAGCCTTGGTCACCGCCGACCGGATCCTGGTATTGCCCAAGGAAATGCCGCCGAAACTGTGGGAATACGAACTCGGCGCCAACCCTACCGGCAAAGTGATCCCTGAATCGCCGGACGAGGCTGCACTCAAGCAGCGACTCGAGTCGTTCCTGCAAACCGCCACCAAGAGCCTGCTGGATAACACTGCCGGCGTGGTGAATGGTAAGCCGGACTAACTAACCGGCAATAAAAAAGAGGCCTTTTTCAAGGCCTCTTTTTTTTGCATCTTTTTTAATACCGGGTGGCGGTTATATCCGACCCAGCAGCAACAGCACCAACAGCACCACCAGCACTACACCGAGGATACCCGACGGGCCATAACCCCAGTTACGCGAGTGAGGGAACACTGGCAGACCACCGACCAGCAACAGGATCAGGATAATGATCAGAATGAGGCTCATAGTTTTTTTCCTTATAGGCCTTCTGCAAAGACCGGTTATTTAACGAGAGGCCCGTCATTTAAATTCGGACGCCTTAACAACTCCGACTGCACCACGACAGAGAAAATTCCGTGTTTTTTTAAAGCATTTCGCACACAGGCTTATTTCTTTTAATGCGTTCGCAACTGCAGCTCATTAGTTGAAAAAGATTGAACTTAGGCTATACGCCGGCATCCGACCCGGCCTGCGGTTTGCCTGGGGCATTCATCAATCTGATGGTGCGTGGGTGCAGGAAAAACCTTCGCTACACTGCCGGTCACTTCTTCTGTGAACCACAAGGCTACTTCCTATGCAAAATCGCATGATGATCACTGGCGCCGGGTCCGGCCTGGGTCGTGAAATCGCTCTGCGCTGGGCCCGTGAGGGGTGGCAGTTGGCCTTGTCGGACGTCAGTGAGCCGGGCTTGCAGGAAACCCTCAGGCTGGTGCGAGAGGCCGGTGGCGAGGGTTTTATCCAGCGCTGCGACGTGCGCGACTACAGCCAGCTCACCGCGTTTGCCCAGGCCTGCGAGGTGAAGCTGGGCGGCATTGATGTGATCGTCAACAATGCGGGCGTGGCCTCGGGTGGGTTCTTCGCCGAGCTGTCGCTGGAGGATTGGGATTGGCAGATCGCGATCAACCTGATGGGGGTGGTCAAGGGCTGCAAGGCGTTTCTGCCGCTGCTGGAAAAGAGCAAGGGCCGCATTATTAACATTGCGTCGATGGCGGCGTTGATGCAGGGCCCGGCCATGAGCAACTACAACGTGGCCAAGGCCGGTGTGGTGGCCTTGTCGGAGAGCCTGCTGGTGGAACTCAAGCAGCAAGAGGTCGGGGTGCACGTGGTGTGCCCGTCGTTCTTCCAGACCAACCTGTTGGATTCGTTTCGCGGACCGACCCCGGCAATGAAGGCGCAGGTGGGCAAGTTGCTCGAGAGTTCGCCGATCTCGGCGGCGGACATTGCCGACTACATCTACCAGCGGGTGGCGGCGGGCGAGTTCATGATCCTGCCCCATGAGCAGGGGCGGATGGCGTGGGCGTTGAAGCAGAAGAATCCACAGTTGCTGTACGACGAGATGACAGTGATGGCCGACAAGATGCGCGCCAAGGCCCAGGGTCAAAGCGCCAAGGCTTGAACCCAGGCTGGCCGGTGAGGGCGCTACCGAAGGCAATATTTCATCAGGTCTGTCAGGCAAATTACCAACGTTTGTAGGTGCTGGCTGATTTGTTTGCAAGCCATTGATGGCGCCCATCCATGCGCGCATGGTCAAGGTCCTGAGACTCGAAAAGGACAACGACCATGCTGGTATTAAGCCGTACTGTCGACGAAATCATCTCCATCGGCGACACCATCGCCGTGCACATCCTCGAGGTGAACGGTACCCAGGTGAAATTCGGGGTAGAGGCACCGACCGGGGTGCATGTTCATCGTGCCGAGGTCTATCAGAAAATCCTCGAGCGCCAAGGCGCTGCCACCCATCCGGTGCTGGTGCCCAACCCCTGAATAACCTCGGTCAGTCGAACAGATGCTTGGGCACATCGTGCTTGAGCATCAACTGGCACTGCTCGCTTTCCGGGTCGAACACGATCAATGCCTGGCCCTTGGTCAGCGCCTGGCGCACGCGCAATACACGGGTTTCCAGGGGCGTGTCGTCGCCATTGTCGGTGCCGTCACGGGTGACGAAATCTTCGATGAGGCGGGTCAGGGTGTCGACTTCAAGCGCGTCGTAGGGAATCAGCATACAAGCCTCACATAGAGAATCCCGGCGATGCTACTGCGCCGGGACTCCAGTTGCCAGTATTCAGGACTTGTTGCCCACCAGGCTGTCCACCGACGGCACGCGGGTATCGCTTTCCATCTGTGTTTCATGCTCGATCTGGTGACTGAACCGATCCAGTGAACCCTGGGCCGGCTGGGCGTCGCTGGCGAACACGGGCGGGCTGAGGATGTAGGCGCTCAACAGCCGGCTCAGGGCAGCGAGGCTGTCGATATGCGTGCGCTCGTAGCCATGGGTTGCATCGCAACCAAACGCCAGCAGCGCGGTGCGGATGTCGTGGCCGGCGGTCACGGCCGAGTGAGCATCACTGAAGTAGTAGCGGAACAGGTCGCGGCGCACCGGCAGTTCGTTATCGGTTGCCAGTCGCAACAGGTGCCGCGACAGGTGATAGTCATACGGCCCGCCGGAATCCTGCATCGCCACGCTCACGGCATGCTCGCTGGAATGCTGGCCGGGGGCGACCGGGGCGATATCGATGCCGACAAACTCGCTCACATCCCAGGGCAGGGCAGCCGCGGCGCCGCTGCCGGTTTCCTCGGTGATGGTGAACAGCGGATGGCAGTCGATCAGCAACGGCTCGCCGCTGTCGACGATGGCCTTGAGGGCCGCGAGCAGGGCGGCGACGCCGGCCTTGTCGTCCAGGTGACGCGCGCTGATATGCCCGCTCTCGGTGAACTCCGGCAGCGGGTCGAACGCCACATAGTCGCCAATGCTGATGCCCAGGGAATCGCAGTCGGCGCGGGTCGCGCAGTAGGCGTCCAGGCGCAATTCGACGTGGTCCCAGCTCACCGGCATTTCATCCACGGCGGTGTTGAACGCATGCCCCGAGGCCATCAACGGCAGCACGCTGCCACGGATCACGCCGTTGTCGGTGAACAGGCTGACGCGGCTGCCTTCGGCAAAGCGGCTCGACCAGCAACCTACCGGCGCCAGGGTCAGGCGACCGTTGTCCTTGATCGCGCGCACGGCGGCGCCGATGGTGTCCAGGTGTGCGGAGACGGCGCGGTCGGGGCTGTTTTTCTGGCCCTTGAGGGTGGCGCGAATGGTGCCGCGCCGGGTCATTTCAAACGGAATGCCGAGCTCTTCAAGGCGCTCGGCGACGTAGCGCACGATGGTGTCGGTAAACCCGGTCGGGCTGGGAATGGCGAGCATTTCCAGCAAGACTTTTTGCAGGTAATTGAGGTCCGGTTCGGGGATGGTTCGAGTCATGAAAACTCCTCGTGAGGTGAGCGCGCTATTGGAGCGAGCGGGCTTACGGTGGCAAGTGGGACCTGTTGTGGTAAGCAGGCGATGGGTGGCACTTATTGTTTGTGGCGAGCGGGCTGGTGGTGTCCTGGCGAGCGGGCTAATTGTGGTGAGCGAGTTAATTGTGGTGAGCGGGCTTGCCCCGCGTTGGGCTGCGAAGCGGCCCCAAAACCTGCCAGTCAGTTCTGGCTGGAAAAACGCGGCGCCTGGATGGGGGCTGCTTCGCAGCCC
>NZ_JASCPP010000193.1:0-6292 GCF_029959745.1 Pseudomonas sp. PS01298
GCGTTGGGCTGCGAAGCGGCCCCAATAAGGTCGACGCGGTCTTCCAGGCATACCGAGTTGGCTGGTTTTGGGGCTGCTTCGCAGCCCAACGCGGGGCAAGCCCGCTCGCCACAACAAGCCTGCTTGCCACAAACAGCCTGCTCGCCACGACGAACCTGCTTGCCACAAGAGGTTATGCATTTTGCGCCTCCAGCACTATCCGGCCACTGGAACAGGCCGCCACGCCATTGCGGTAGGCGAAGTACAGCTTGGCGCGCTCTGCATCAAAGCGCAGGTGCAGTTCGATGCGATCGCCCGGGCGTACCAGTTGCTGGAACTTGAGCACTTCCATGCCGGCAAAGGTCGTCGGCAGGTCCAGCAGTTGCTGGCCGAGGTTGAAGGCCCATTCCACCTGCACCACACCGGGCAGCACCGGGGTGACCGGGAAGTGGCCGCTGAAGTAAGCCAGGTCCGGCGGCACACTCAGTTGCAGGGTCCATTCACCATCCGCTTCGACCTGCTCCAGCACTTCCGGGGCTTTTGGCCGTGGCGCCAGCAGCAGTGCTTCGACGTCGGCCTGCGGGAGCTTGCCCTGGCTGTTCAGCGGCAATTGGCGCAGCAGGCGCCAGCGCCGCGGCAGGGCCAGGGCTTCGCAATGCTGGCTGAGGTGCTGGCGCAGGGTTTGGGTGACGGTGCGCCGGCCCTGGTTGCGCAGGGCGTGCAGGCCTTCGGCGCTCAACACCACCAACGCGCCGAGGGACGCGCGATTTTCCTGTACCACGCCCAGGCGGGTTTCGGCGACCCAGGCGTGGGCCATCAGCGCCTGTTCGAGCATCGGCAGCGAGATGCGTTTTTCTTCCAGCTTGACGATGCGGTCCAGGCGACCCAGCAGCTCGAAACGGCCATCTGGATGGATTCGGGCAGCGTCGGCAGTCTGTTCAATATGCCCGGCGGGCAGGTAAGGCGAGGCGATACGCAGCGCGCCGTCGGCGTCCTGGCTCAGTTGCACGTCGGCGAATGGTTGCCAGGGTTGCGCGCCCTGGCGCCAGGCGATGCCGCCGGTCTCGGAGCTGCCGAGGATTTCCGTCGGCCATTGCTGCAGGCGCTCGTAAAGACGGGTGGCCGCCTCGAGGGGCAAGGCGCCGCCGGACGAGAACACCCTCGCCACCTGGCTCAGTGCCGGCCAGTCGAGGTTGTCGCCCATGCGCTTGAGCAGCGCCGGGCTGGCGACCCAGGCAAAGTGCGGGTGCTCGCGGCTGGCGCGCTGCAGGTCTTCGGGGAATGCCAGTTGCTTGCGCACAAAAGTGCGACCGGCGCACAGCGGCCATAGCACACGGAACAGCAAGCCGTAGATATGCTGGGTGGCGACGCTCCCGATGATGCACGCGTCTTTCACGTCCGCGCCCCACAAGGCTTCCAGCGCCTGGACTTCATTGGCCAACTGACGCAGGGTCTTGTCGATGCGCTTGGGCTCGCCGCTGGAGCCCGAGGTGCACAGGCTCAGTTGGCAGGCGTCCAGGTCGAGGGCTGCAGGGCTCAAGGGCGACTGATACAGCACGTCGAGGTCGGCAGCTTCCACCAGCCAGGCGTCGACGGCCTCGTCCCAGCGTTGGCGGGTCTGGGGTTGCAGGTCGGCGGGCAGCAGCACGCTGACCCCGGCACGCCAGGCGCCCAGCAGGGCAATCGCCAGTACGCCGGCGTCTTCCAGGTGCACGGCCAGGCGCTGGATGCCACGCGCCTGCAGGCCTGCGGCCATGCTCAGGGCGTGTTCCCACAGTTCAGCGTGATTCATCGCAGGTTCGGTGGTGACCAAACGCTGTTGCAGCGGCTCGAGCAACAGGTGCTCAAGTTTCAACCCTTTCATACGCGGCCTCGAACCCTTTGTCGTACCAGCCATTCCACGGCAAACAACAGCCCCATCAGCCCGTAGGCGATCAGGCCGTTGTACAACGTCCACCAACTCAGCGGCGCCCACAGGGTGAGCGCGGCGGCGAGCAGGCCATTACACAGAAAAAACACACTCCACACCACGGTGACCTGGCGCGTATACACAATCGCGTGGGGGGGCAGCTGCGGGTCGGTCATGCGCGCCAGACGCTCGACCATCGGCGGGCCATATTTCAGGCTCAGGCCGAACAGCGCGAGCATGAACGCGCTGACCAGGCTCGGGTACCAGCGCAGCAGGTGCGGGTTGTCGAACCAGGCCAGCAACAGGCAGAACACGATCACGGCCACCGCCATCCAACGGCTGCCTGGGCGCCGCGCACCGGTCAGCGCGCGCAACAGCCACAAGCTGCCGAGCAGCAGGCCGAATTGCCACGGCGCGAAGTGCTCGGTGCCGTAATACACCGCAAAAGGGTACAGCAGCCCCGCCAGCAACAGGCCAAGGCCGATCAGCCGGCTCATGCGGCCGGCGTGACCAGACGGTACACCGCCTCTACCACGTCGTTGACGGTGCGCACGGCCTTGAACTCTTCGGCAGCGATCTTCTTGCCGGTCTGGCGCTTGATATGGTCGATCAGGTCGACGGCGTCGATGCTGTCGATTTCCAGGTCCTGGTACAGGTTGGCGTCGAGAGTGACGCGCTCAGGCGGCAGTTCAAACAGTTCCACCAAGGCATCGCGCAGGGTGTTGAAAATATCGTCACGAGTTTGCATGGTCCGGTCTCAAGCTGCCTGTCTGGCCGTGACGAACGCCGCGAGGCTCGCCACGTTGGTGAAGTGATTGCGGGTGTCCTTGGCGTCGGCATCGATTTTGATACCGTACTTTTTCTGGATCGCCAGGCCCAATTCCAGGGCGTCGACCGAATCCAGGCCCAGGCCTTCGCCGAACAGGGTTTGTTCGCTGCCGATGTCGTCGGCGCTGATGTCTTCCAGGCCCAGGGCCTCGATGATCAGCGTCTTTATGTCGTGCTCAAGGCGGTGTTGGTCGCTCATCTTCGGCGAGCTCCTTAATAAAATAGTGGTGCAGGTAATCGTTGAGCTTGCGTGAAGCCTGGGGCGCAGGCCCCAATGCCGCGAAGGCCTGTGGTTCTATATCGGCACCCACCCGCAAACTGAAGTGCACGCGGCATTTTGGGATGCGATACCAGGGTTCGGCCTTGGTCAGGGTGGTGGGGCTGACCTTGATCACCACGGGGGTGATGATTGTCGCACCGCGCAGCGCAATGGCGGCGCCCCCGCGATGAAAGGCAGGCGCCGCGCCGGGTGTGGTGCGGGTGCCTTCCGGAAAGATGATCAGGGTTTGCCCGGCCTGCAGCGCGCCGGCGGCGGCATCGAGCATCTCGGCGCTGCCGTCGTTGCTGATATAACCCGCGTCGCGCACCGGTCCACGGGTGAACGGGTTTTGCCACAGGCTTTGCTTGACCACACAGTTGGCCTGGCGCACCAGGCCGATCAGGAACACCACATCGATCAGCGACGGGTGGTTGGCGATGATCATCTGGCCCGGGCGGCCGAGCTTTTCCGCGCCTTTGACACTGAAGGTCAGCACCCCGGCGCGTTGCATCAGGCGGATAAAGAACCAGAACAGCCAGCTGATGGTGTGACGGGCGCGGCGCCGGTGTTGGGTCGCGTCGCCCGGCAGGCAGCTGAGCAGGGGGAACACCAGCAAACGCAGGCACAGCCCGCCGAAACCGAACAGCACGAAGCTGGCTGCGGTGGCGATCAGGCGCCAGTAGTAGGCGTCCCGGGGTTTGTCGGTCAAGGCTTGCGTTGCCAGTTCCATACGCGGTTCTTCCAGGCATGTTGGCAGGCGACCTGGTCGGTGAGCAGGGTGCGCAGCAGGTTCAGGGCGTGAGGCCACTGGGTTTGAGTGGGTTGGACAGTGCCGGGGCTGAGTTCCAACTGCCACTCGTCGCCGGGCGTCAGCAGCAGGCCGAGGGCGTAGGGAAAAGGCACGTCGTGGATCCAGCTGGCGTAGGCGTCGGGCGGCTGTTCTTCGGTGATCACCAGCAAGACCGCCGAGGCGCCCTCGTTGAGCAGCGCGGCAGCTTCGAGCATGCCGTGCTCCAGGCCATCACCGGCGGCTGCCAGGGCGGTCATTTCGCTGGTTTCATTACGCAGTATCGACCACAGGCCAATCACCGCGTTATGCACCGACAGGCTGAACTGGGTCGGCGACAGTGGCTGGTCGTTGGCCAGGTCAGTGAGGATATCGAGGGTGCGCGGGGTCTCGCCGTGCCGGGAAATAAACACCAGGGGCAAGTCCTGCAGGCCTTCGGCCAGTGGCCAGCCCACGCTGAAGGCCATGCGCGCCAGGCGGCTCAGGCGCCGGCGCTGCATGGCCGGCAGGAATGACACGTCGGGGCAGGCTTCGCTTTCGGGCAGCAACACCGGATTCCGGCACCAGGCGTGCCAGTCGTCCGCGCTCTCCAGGCCAGGGGCCCAGGCGCGCCATTGGGCGATGTTGAAAGTGATCACTGAGAAGATATCCCGCCCCTGCGGGCTTCCATGTGCGGCCGTTGGCCCCGAATACCGGGACAGGGAGCAGTAGCCGAATGGCGCGCATTATCCCGTTGCCGTGGGGTTCTAGCAAACTTTGGTAAAGATTTGTGCACGGCTGATTACAAATTAGTGGAGGAGATTTACATATTGTCGGTTACCGAAGGTCGGCTTGGTTGTCGGACCATTCCTGATTCTTCGTGTGTGACGTACTACATGCCGACTTTAATGCAGCAGTGCATGGATGAACGAGGTAGCTAACAGGCGCTTTTGCCCTCTACACTCGGACATTCATTGATACACGGAGGTTTTTCCATGCGGCGTGTGGTGTTCAATCAGAAAGGCGGCGTTGGCAAGTCCAGCATCGCCTGCAACCTGGCGGCGGTCAGCGCCAGTGAAGGCTATCGAACCCTGTTGGTGGACCTCGATGCACAAGCCAACTCAACCCAGTACCTCACCGGGCTGACGGGCGACGATATCCCCATGGGGATCGCGGATTTTTTCAAGCAAACCCTGTCATCCGGGCCGTTTTCCAAGAAAAACCAGGTCGATATCTACGAAACGCCATTCGACAACCTGCACGTCATCACCGCGACTGCTGAACTGGCGGACCTGCAGCCCAAGCTTGAGGCCAAGCACAAGATCAACAAGCTGCGAAAGCTGCTGGACGAATTGAGCGACGATTACGACCGGATCTACCTGGATACCCCGCCGGCCCTGAATTTCTATGCGGTTTCGGCGCTGATTGCCGCCGATCGCGTGCTGATCCCCTTCGATTGCGACAGCTTCTCGCGCCAGGCCTTGTATGGCCTGCTGGCGGAAATCGAAGAATTGAAGGAAGACCACAACGAAGGCCTGGAAGTGGAAGGTATCGTGGTCAATCAGTTCCAGGCGCGGGCGAGCTTGCCGCAGCAGATGCTCGACGAGTTGATCGCCGAAGGCCTGCCGGTGCTGCCGGTGTACCTGGCTAGTTCGGTACGCATGCGTGAATCGCACCAGGAGAGCAAGCCGTTGATCCACCTGGACCCACGGCACAAGCTGACGCAGCAATTTGTGGAGCTGCATAACCTGCTGGAAAACGCCTGATCTGACAGGCAACGCTGACCCTAATGTGAAATGCAATCAGTGTGGGAGCTGGCTTGCCTGCGATGGCATCGCCTCGGTGTATCAGGCAGACCGAATCGCCTGCATCGCAGGCAAGCCAGCTCCCACATTTTGTTTTGCGTTCCGGCACGAAGATTTGGATTTGTCTCACAGAGGCTGTAGGACAGGTCTGGCAATTGGGGTTCTGCCTTGTATCGTTGCCTACAGGTAAGTCAGAATCCGCCGGCTTGTGCGTCTGGAGGGGTGTCTCTTAAGGTTCGCCGGTCGCTGAATGTTCAGTGACCGGGTTTAGTAGCCCAATCAGACGAAAGCATGTGCGCCGCTCCATCATCATGGCAGCTGTGCGCAGGGCACCTTCGGGTGCGCCGGTTTTTGCTTTCGTTCCCGGTCTACTAACCTGCGTACAGCTGCCGCCCTCGTTTAGTAGCGAGTAGGTGATGGTCCTATCAGAGAACGAAAAGCATGCTATTTACCGTCACACCCAACCTCCCCACCGAAACCCTCGTGCTAAACAGCTACGAAACCTTCTCTTCCGTGCGCACCCTGTTACTCAACTTGTCCAACGACCTCACCGGCGAACACCGCGACATGGCCCTGGCCATCCACCAGTTGAGTGAGCTGGGCGTACTGCTGGTCGGTCAGATCATGGACCGCGAAGCCCCGCTGGCCTGAGGTTAAACGCGGTCAAAAAATGTGGGAGCGGGCTTGCTCGCGAATGCGGTGTGTCATTCAGCCTATGCATCGACTGACACTGCGCATTCGCGAGC
>NZ_JASCPP010000194.1:0-6205 GCF_029959745.1 Pseudomonas sp. PS01298
CGCGAAAGCGCTGTGTCAGGCAATCAATGTCTGACTGACCCACCGTATTCGCGAGCAAGCCCGCTCCCCCATTTGATTGCTATCAGGCTTGAGATTTGAGGAACAGACTCAGCAACTGATTCACCTGCTCCGCCGCCTCCAACTGCACCATATGCCCCTGCCCCGGCACAATCTCCACCTGGGCTTGCAACCCCTCGGCATGGCTGGCCGGGATGATTGCATCGTCACTGCCCCAGATCACCAGGCTCGGCTGGCGACCCACCACGCTGCGCAAGTCCCGCGTCTGCCGCCCCCCATCAAACAGCTGCGTATTCAGTTGCCGCAGGGCCTGGTCCACGCCTTCCAGGCGCTTGAACTTGAGCATGTCCTCGAGCATTTGCCGCGTCACCAGCGCGGGGTCGCTGAACAGTTGCACCAGCTGCGGCTTGAGCGCGTTGCGGTTGTTGGCCTCGGTGAACCCTTGCAGGTAATCGCCGTTGATGTCCGCCCCCAGGCCGGCGCTGGCGATCAGGCTGAGTGAGGCAACACGCGCGGGGGCCTGGTCGGCAATCGTCAGCGCAACCAGCCCGCCCATGGAGTGGCCGGCCAGGTGCACGCGGTCGAGCCCGAGGTGATCGAGCAAGGCCAACACGGCCTGGCTCAACTCTTCGGCATCGCCGTTGTGCAGGTGTTTGCCCGACTCGCCATGCCCCGGCAAATCCAACGCGATCACGCGCCGCTCGGCCGCCAAGGCCGGTTGGTTGAACAGCCAGTTGTTCAAGTCGCCGCCAAAGCCATGCACCAGCACCAGCGGCGTGCCGCCCTCACCCAGGTCGAGGTAACGCAGCAAACGCCCGCCGACCTCGACCTTCTGCGCACTCGGTCCCGACGCTTCGGCTTCGGCGTTGCTTGAGACGAACCCTGCATTGAAACGCGCCACCACCGCATCGATCTCTTCTTCGGTGGCTTCGCCCTCCACCACAATCGCCAGCAGCGCGCCCACCGGCAGGGTCTCGTCACTCAGCGCCAGCACCCGGCGCAGCACACCACTGAACGGCGCTTCGACACTGCTGGAGATTTTGTCGGTCTCCACATCCAGCACTTCCTCGCCCTTCTCCACGCGGTCGCCCGGTTGTTTGAGCCAGACATCGAGGCGGCCTTCGGTCATCGACAGACCCCATTTGGGCATGGTCAAGGTATGAATCATGCGGCATTCCTCTTGTCGGCGATCTTCAGCACGGCAGCCTCGATCTTCGCCGCGTTGGGGATGTACAGGTCTTCCAGGGCATCGGAAAACGGCACCGGCGTGTGCGGCGCGGTCACCATCTCGATCGGCGCGCGCAGAAACGAGAACCCCTGCTGGGCCACCAGTGCGCTGATGTCGGTGGCGATGGAGCAACGCGGGTTGGACTCGTCGATCACCACCAGGCGCCCGGTTTTCTCCACGCTTTCAAGGATGCTGTCTTCGTCCAGCGGGCTGGTGGTGCGCAGGTCCAGCACTTCGCAGTCAATCCCCTGGCGGGCCAGGTTGGCGGCGGCTTCGAGGGCGACATGCACCATGCGCCCGTAAGTCACCAGGGTCACGTCGCGGCCTTCGCGGACAAAGTTGGCCTCGCCGAACGGCACCGTGTACAGCTCTTCCGGCACCTCGCCCTGCAGGCTGTAGAGCAGTTTGTGCTCGAGGAAAATCACCGGGTCGTTGTCGCGGATAGCCTGGATCAGCATGCCCTTGGCGTCGTACGGCGTGGCCGGGCACACCACCTTGAGGCCGGGGATGTGCGTCCACATCGAGGTGAGCATCTGCGAGTGCTGGGCCGCAGCGCGCAGGCCGGCGCCGTACATGGCGCGCACCACCAGCGGCGTGGTGGTCTTGCCGCCGAACATGTAGCGGAACTTGGCGGCCTGGTTGAGCAACTGGTCGAGGCAGCAGCCGATAAAGTCGACGAACATCAACTCGCACACCGGGCGCATCCCTCGGGTCGCGGCGCCGACGGCCATGCCCACGTAGCCGACTTCGGACAACGGCGCATCGAGGACCCGCTCGGGAAATTCGGGGTACAGGCCCTTGGTGACCCCCAGCACACCGCCCCAGGCGTCCTGCTCGCCCGGTGAGCCGGTACCGCCGGAGACGTCCTGGCCGATGATGAACACGCTCTGGTCGCGGCGCATTTCCTGGGCCAGGGCTTCGTTGATTGCCTGCTGATAGCTGATTTTGCGAGCCATGAAATTCTCTCCGAGTATTGTTGTTATTAGCGGTAGGCGACGTACACGTCACTCAACAGATCGGCGGCCTGGGGCTTGGGATCGGACTTGGCCAGGCGCACGGCGTCTTCGATCAACTGTGCGACCTCGCCGTCGATACGCTCGAACTGCGCGGCATCGAGCCAGCCTTCGGCGCTGCACCGCTGGCGGAACAACGCCAGGCAATCGTGGGATTCGCGCAGGTTCTTCACTTCATCCGGGCCGCGATAGGTTTGCGCATCGCCCTCGAAGTGGCCGTAGAAACGGCTCAGCTTGACCTCCACCAGCGTCGGCCCCTCGCCCTTGCGTGCCCGCTCCACCGCGACGCCAAGCGCCGCATGCACGGCGAAGAAATCATTGCCATCGACAATCACCCCCGGCATGCCGAAGCCCACGGCGCGCTCGGCAATGTCCTTGCACGCCACCGACCAGCCGGACCCGGTGGCCTCGGCATAGCCGTTGTTCTCGGCGACGAACAGGCACGGCAGTTTCATGATCGCGGCCAGGTTCATGGCCTCGAAGACCGCGCCTTCGTTGGAGCCACCGTCGCCAAAAAACGCCACGGCCACGCCTTGGCTGCCCTTGAGCTTGGAGGCCAGCGCCGCGCCTGCGGCCAGCGGTGCACCGGCGCCGACAATGCCGTTGGCGCCGAGCATGCCCTTCTCCTGGTCGGCGATGTGCATGGAGCCGCCCTTGCCGCCGCACACGCCGGTTTTCTTGCCGTAGATCTCGGCCATCATGCCGAACACATCCACGCCCTTGGCGATGCAATGGCCGTGGCCACGGTGGTTGGAGGCGATGCAATCTTCATCGTTGAGGTGGGCCATGACCCCGGCAGCGCTGGCTTCCTGGCCGGCGTACAGGTGCACGAAACCGGGGATCTCGCCGGTGGCGAATTCCACGTGCAAGCGTTCTTCGAAATCACGGATGGTGCGCATCACGGTGTAGGCATGCAGCAATTGATCGGTGGACAGGTGAGTGGACATCTTGTTGTTCTCCAGGTTGTCTCGACACACAAAAGGCTGGCGTCGGCCAGCTGCAAGCGGTTCAGCACAGCCTGTGCCAAGGCGCGAAAAAACCTGGCAAAGCCTTGATCCAGAGCAGTGCCGTGCGGTTGTACCGGGGCGCGATGCCTGCGCAGAATGAGACGCGCCATTGCAGCCTGCAGGCTGCGTCTCAGGCCTGGTGAGACGCTGCGTCTCACGCCCGGCTGTTGGTCAGGCCGCCCTTGTCCGCCTGCGCCCATAGGCGCTTAATGGCCGGCATAACAACAAAGATCGAGAACCGGAGGCCTTATGCTCGCCGCGAACTCCAGAGAGCACGTCGACTGCGTCAGTCGCGTGGTCCGCAATGCCGATCGCCTGCCCCAGGCGCCGGTGCCGTCGCTTATTTTCGACTCCTGGCGCCGCTCCATGGAGCAACATCACCTGGACCCCGGCTCCCTGCAGGGGCCGCGTATCCTCAGCGAACCCCTGCTCAAGGAATGCCGTGAGCGCGCCGAACTGTTCATGCGCATCGCCGGCGAAGCCGTCGGGCAACTGCACCACCGCGTACGCCACGCCGACTACTGCGTGATGCTCACCGACGCCCAGGGCCAGACCATCGACCACCGCGTCGACACCGCCATTCGCAGCGACTGCCGCAAGGCCGGCCTGTACCTGGGCACGTGCTGGTCGGAAGCCGAAGAAGGCACCTGCGGCGTGGCCACGGTGCTGACCAGCAAGGCGCCGGTCACGGTGCACAAGCGCGATCACTTTCGCGCGGCCTTCATCGACCTGACCTGCTCGGCCGCACCGATGTTCGACCCGCAGGGCAACCTGCTGGGGGTACTGGATGCCTCGGCGCTCAAGTCCCCGGATGACCGGCGCAGCCAGCATCTGGTGCGGCAGATGGTGGCGCAGAGCGCGCAGGCCATCGAAAACGCCTTCTTCATGCACAGCGCTCGCCAGCACTGGGTGCTGCAGGCCCACAGCACGCCGGGCTATGTCGACAGCCAGCCCGACCTGCTGCTGGCCTGGGACCAGGACGGTCGCCTGCAGGCCCTGAACAGCAAGGCACGCCTGGCGCTGCGTCGGCGCTTTGGCCAGGTGCCGGAGCATATCGGCGAGGTATTCGACCTGGATGCCCTGCGCGCAGTCACCGATCAATCGGCCCAGCACCTGCAATGGCTGGGCGAACCCGGCGTGCTGCACGTGCGCGTCAACACGCCGCGTCGCACGCCCGCGCGCGCGGTTGCGATCATCCAGGTCGACCCGCGCGTGGATGAACACCTGCGCCTGGCGGTGCGGGTCAAGGACCGTAACCTGCCGGTGCTGGTGCAAGGTGAGACCGGTGCCGGCAAGGAAGTCTTCGCGCGCCAATTGCATCAGCGCAGCGCCCGGCGCGAGGGGCCGTTCGTGGCGGTGAACTGCGCGGCGATCCCGGAAAACCTGATCGAAAGCGAGCTGTTCGGCTATGTCGCCGGGGCGTTTACCGGCGCATCCAGCAAGGGCATGCCGGGGCTGTTGGTGCAGGCCGATGGCGGCACGCTGTTCCTCGATGAAATCGGCGACATGCCGCTGGCCCTGCAGACGCGCCTGCTGCGGGTGATGGCCGAAGGTGAAGTGGCGCCCCTGGGTGCGGCGAAAACCCGTGCAGTGGATATCCAGGTGATCTGCGCCAGCCACCGCGACCTGGCGGCACTGGTGAGTGAAGGACGTTTTCGCGAAGACCTGTACTTTCGCCTCGGCTGCGCGCGTTTCTGCCTGCCGCCGCTGCGCGAACGCACCGACAAACTGGCCCTGATCAATCGGCTGCTGGAACAGGAGGCCCGCCACAGTGGCATCGCGGCTGGCATCAGCCAGGCGGCGCTGGAAGTGCTGTTGGGCTACGCCTGGCCGGGCAATGTGCGGCAACTGCGGCACGTGCTGGCGTATGCCTGCGCGGTGTGCGAAGGCGGCATCCTGCAACTGGCGGATTTGCCGGTGGAAGTGCGTGGGGAACAGGTTGCGCTGCAGGCACAGGTTCAGCTGAGCCCGGAGCGCCAGGTGGTGCTGGATGCGCTGATCCGGCATCGCTGGAAGCCATCGCCGACGGCGCAGGCGCTGGGGATCTCACGGGCGACGCTGTACCGCCGCGTCAACCAACTGGGCATCGATATGCCTGGCAAACAGTGAACCTGTGGGAGCGAGCCCGCACAGTGGAATTGTGGCAGGCACAAGATTCAGTCCAGCCCTCCCAAAACTGTGGGAACTGAGCCAGGCACAAGATTCAGTCCAGCCACAAATCAGTGTGGGAGCTGGCTTGCCTGCGAAAGCGGTGGATCAGCTGCATCATGGTTGACTGACACACCGCTTTCGCGGGCAAGCCCGCTCCCACAGTGGAACTGTGTCAGGCACAGGAATCAGGCTACCCCCTCCAAAATCTGTGGGAACTGTGTCAGGCACAAGATTCAGTCCAGTCCCTCCAAAACTGTGGGAACTGAGCCAGGCACAAGATTCAGTCCAGCCACAAATCAGTGTGGGAGCTGGCTTGCCTGCGATGGCGGTGGATCAGCCACATTATGGTTGACTGACACTGCGCTTTCGCGAGCAAGCCCGCTCCCACAGTGGAACTGTGTCAGGCACAAGAATTAGGCCAGTCCCTCCAAAACTGTGGGAACTGAGCCAGACACAAGATTCAATCCAGCCACAAATCAGTGTGGGAGCTGGCTTGCCTGCGAAGGCGGTGGGTCAGCTGCATCATGGTTGACTGACACTGCGCTTTCGCGAGCAAGCCCGCTCCCACAGTGGAACTGTGTCAGGCACCGGAATCAGTCCAGCCCTTCCAAAAACTCTGGGAACTGTGTCAGGCACAAGAATCAGTCCAGCCCCGCCAAAAACTCTGGGAACTGAGCCAGGCATAGGATTCAGTCCAGCCACAAATCAGTGTGGGAGCGGGCTTGCTCGCGAAGGCGGTATGTCAGTAACAGATAGGCTGTCTGATACAACGCCTTCGCGAGCAAGCC
>NZ_JASCPP010000195.1:0-6141 GCF_029959745.1 Pseudomonas sp. PS01298
GCTGCGCAGCAGCCCCAATCAGGTCACCGCAGTTTTTCAGAGACTCCGAGGTGGAGGGTTTTGGGGCTGCTGCGCAGCCCAACGCGGGGCAAGCCCGCTCACCACATGAAGCATGCTAGCCACAACAAGCCTGCTCAGCCCATCAAGCCTGCTAGTCACAACAAGCCGGCTCACCACAAAATTGATGGGGTGACTAAGAAGTAAAAGCAGGGGAGCGTAGTAGCTGTTGGGCTGGGGTGAGCCCGCTTATTGCGCAGGCACCTTGTGGTGAGCGGGCTTGCCCCGCGTTGGGCTGCGCAGCAGCCCCAATCAGGTCAGCGCAGTTTTTCAGAGACTCCGAGGTGGAGGGTTTTGGGGCTGCTTCGCAGTCCAACGCGGGGCAAGCCCGCTCGCCACATGAAGCATGCTAGCCACAACAAGCCTGCCCACCCCATCAAGCATGCTAGCCACAACAAGCCTGCTCACCCCATCAAGCCTGCTAGCCACAACAAGCCCACTCACCACAAAAAAGCCGCTCTTCGAAGCCAGCCCGGTGTTCAAGCCAGGGCTTTTTCGATGGCCTGGATGATCGACGGGTCTTCCGGTGGGGTACGTGGCGAGAAACGCGCCAGGACCCGGCCGTCTTTACCAAGCAGGAATTTCTCGAAATTCCAGGTGATATCCCCAGGAAACTCGGCGCCCTCGCCCGCCAGCAGGCGGTACAGCTGGTGACGCTCAGGGCCATTCACATCGAGCTTGCTGCCCAGCGGGAACGTCACGCCATAGTTGAGGCTGCAGAACTCGCGGATTTCATCCTCGGTGCCCGGTTCCTGTCCCGCAAACTGGTTGCAAGGCAAACCCAGCACAGTGAACCCCTGGTCCTTGTACTGCTGGTAGAGGTTCTCCAACGCCGCGTATTGCGGGGTCAAGCCACATTTGGAGGCGACGTTGACCACCAGCACGACTTGCCCCTTGAAGGGCGCCAGCGGCAGCTCTTGTCCGTCCAACGCTTTGAGTTTCAGGTCGTGGAAAGCACTCATGACGAACTCCAGATATCCCATGTTCTTCGCATTGCGACGTATCGAGATTACAACCCGCAAGCCTGCAATCATAGACGCCGATTACAAAACTCGCCTGCGGATTACTGAGCGGTCGGCCACGGCAAAATTGGAATCGCCGTGACCGCGTTCTGCGGGCTGCCTTCGATCAGGCGGTCGCTGTAGACCAGGTACACCAGGGTGTTGCGCTTCTTGTCGAGAAAGCGCACGACCTGCATGGTCTTGAACACCAACGAGGTGCGTTCCTTGAAGACCTCGTCGCCGTCCTTGAGTTCGCCCTTGAAGCGGATCGGGCCGACCTGGCGGCAGGCAATCGAAGCTTCGGCGCGGTCTTCGGCCAGGCCCAGGCCGCCCTTGACGCCGCCGGTCTTGGCACGCGACAGGTAGCAGGTCACGCCGTCGACCTTGGGGTCATCAAACGCTTCGACCACGATCCGATCATTGGGGCCGACAAACTTGAACACCGTCGACACCTGGCCGATCTCTTCAGCCGAAGCCAGCAACGGCATGGCCAGCAGCAGGCCGAGCAATCCCTTCATTAAACGCATCGTGTATTCCTTTGGTTAAACCAGGATCAGGTTATCGCGGTGCACCAGTTCCGGTTCCGCCATGTAACCCAGGAGTCCGACAATCGCATCAGACGATTGTCCGATAATTTTCTGCGCTTCCAGGGCGCTGTAGTTGGCCAGGCCACGGGCGATCTCACGACCATCCGGCGCCACGCACACCACCATTTCGCCACGGCGGAAGCTGCCCTGGACCAATTTGACGCCGACCGGCAGCAGGCTCTTGTTGCCTTGGGACAACGCCGATACCGCGCCTTCATCCAGCACCAGGGTGCCACGGGTCTGCAGATGACCGGCCAGCCACTGTTTGCGCGCCGCCAGCATGCCGCGTTCCGGCGACAGCAGCGTACCGATGCGCTCACCGGCCTTGAGGCGATCCAGCACGCGCTCCAGGCGCCCGCCGACGATAATCGTGTGGGCGCCGGAGCGTGCGGCCAATCGGGCTGCGCGCAGCTTGGTCTGCATGCCGCCACGGCCCAATGCACCGCCGACGCTGCCGGCCACGGCGTCCAGCGCCGGGTCATCGGCACGCGCTTCATAAATAAGCTGGGCATCGGGGTTGTTGCGTGGGTCGGCGTCGAACATGCCGTCGCGGTCGGTGAGGATCACCAGCAGGTCGGCTTCCACCAGGTTGGCCACCAAGGCGGCCAGGGTGTCGTTGTCGCCGAAGCGGATTTCGTCGGTGACCACGGTGTCGTTTTCGTTGATCACCGGGATGACCTTGAGCTCCACCAGCGCGCGCAGGGTGCTGCGGGCATTGAGATAGCGCTTGCGGTCGGACAGGTCGTCGTGGGTCAGCAGGATCTGCGCCGTGTGGCGGCCGTGCTCGGCAAAGCTGGATTCCCAGGCTTGCACCAGGCCCATCTGACCGATGGCGGCGGCGGCTTGCAGTTCGTGCATCGCGCTGGGTCGCGCAGTCCAGCCGAGGCGGCTCATCCCGGCGGCAACCGCCCCGGACGACACCAGCACCAACTCCACGCCCGCCTCATGCAAGGCCACCATCTGCTCGACCCAGACGCTCATGGCTGCGCGATCCAGCCCCTTGCCGTCTGCCGTCAGCAGCGCACTTCCGATCTTTACGACCCAGCGCTGCGCACCTGTCACTTTGCTCCGCATCTTCTTCAACCTTAGAGTGAGGGCTGCACGCGACCCAGCGCCGCCCATAACGTTATACCCGGATACCAAAACGCCGCTCCAGGGAGCGGCGTTCAAGTTTATCGCAACGGATCAGTCACGCACGTAAATGATTTCCGGACCATCTTCATCATCCACGTCTTCTTCGTCCCAATCATCGTCGCCGATGTCATGGACCGACTTCACGCCACTGCGGCGCAGGGCACGCTGGTCATCCAGGGCCTGCAGCTGGGCGCGGGCTTCGTCTTCGATGCGCTGGTCGAGTTCGGCCAGTTCGGCCTTGAACACCGGATCGGCCGCCAGGCGGTCGGCACGGTCTTCGAGGTAGCGCATGATGTCGCGGGTCAGGCGCTCGGTGCCTTCTTTGGCGATGGCCGAGATCACGTAGACCGGACCTTCCCACTCCAGGCGATCGACGATTTCCTTGACGCGCTCCTCGTGTTCTTCTTCGAGGATCTGGTCGCACTTGTTCAGCACCAGCCAGCGATCACGCTCAGCCAGGGACGGGCTGAACTTGGTCAGCTCGCTGACGATCACTTCGGCGGCGTCCGGTGCGCTGGTGTCATCCAGCGGCGCCATGTCGACGAGGTGCAGCAGCAAACGGGTACGCGACAAGTGCTTGAGGAAGCGAATCCCCAGGCCAGCACCATCGGAAGCGCCTTCGATCAGGCCGGGAATGTCGGCGATCACGAAGCTTTTCCAGCGGTCGACGCTGACCACACCCAGGTTCGGCACCAGGGTGGTGAACGGGTAGTCGGCGACTTTCGGCTTGGCGGCCGAGACCGAGCGGATGAAGGTACTCTTGCCGGCATTCGGCAGGCCCAGCAGGCCCACGTCGGCGAGTACTTTCATTTCCAGCTTGAGGTCACGCTGCTCGCCTGGCTTGCCCGGCGTGGTCTGGCGCGGTGCACGGTTGGTACTGGACTTGAATCGGGTGTTACCCAGACCGTGCCAGCCGCCCTGCACTACCATCAACTTCTGGCCGGCCTTGGTCAGGTCGCCAATCACTTCCTGGGTCGCGGAGTCGATAATGGTGGTGCCGACCGGTACGCGCAGTACCAGGTCTTCGCCTTTCTTGCCGGTGCAGTCGGTGCTGCCGCCGTTGGAGCCACGCTCGGCATCGAAGTGCCGGGTGTAACGGTAGTCGACCAGGGTGTTGAGGTTTTCGTCGGCCATCATGTAGATGGAACCGCCGTCACCGCCGTCACCGCCGTTTGGACCACCGTTTTCGATGAATTTTTCGCGACGGAAACTCATGCAACCGTTACCGCCGTCGCCTGCTTTTACTCGGATGGAAACTTCATCAACGAACTTCATAACAAAACGCCTCTCGCCGCACGGACGAGCTTAAAAAACCAAGACATAAGACTCTTGCAAAAATGAGCGCAGCGACCTCAAGCAACGACCACACATCCAGCTGCTCTCGCCCATTACAAACAGCTTTGCAAGAGACTCACCCCACAAACGAAAAAGCCCCGTCGCAAGACAGGGCTTTTCCAGCGGTCTCGCAATTAAGCTGCGATAACGCTTACGTAACGACGACCGAAGGCGCCTTTTACTTCGAACTTGATCACGCCTTCGACTTTAGCGAAGAGGGTGTGATCTTTACCCATACCAACGCCGTAGCCAGCGTGGAATTGGGTGCCGCGCTGACGCACGATGATGTTGCCCGCTTTGATAGCCTGGCCGCCATACATCTTCACGCCAAGGCGTTTGGCTTCTGAGTCGCGACCGTTACGGGTACTACCACCAGCTTTTTTGTGTGCCATGAGTCAATTCTCCTAGTGAGGAATTAGGCTGAAATTAAGCCTGAATACCGGTGATTTTGATCTCGGTGTACCACTGGCGGTGGCCCATACGCTTCATGTGGTGCTTACGACGACGGAACTTGATGATGCGGACTTTATCGTGACGACCTTGGGAGATCACTTCAGCCACAACGGTAGCGCCAGCAACAACTGGAGCGCCGATGTTCACGTCATCGCCATTGGCGACCAACAGAACGCGATCAAAAGTAACGGATTCGCCGGTAGCGACTTCCAGTTTTTCGATCTTCAGGTATTCACCTGGGGCGACCTTGTATTGCTTGCCACCAGTAACAATTACTGCGTACGACATGGTATTTCTCCGATAATCCTGCTCACCCAGCGCTTTATAAGAAGAGGTATTGGCTGGCATGGCTGCATGGGATGGACGTCCCGAATGCAATTGCGTAAGGCAGGTGCTGCCCAGGAAGTTCAGGGTGCGCGATTGTACGCAAGGCTTTGATACGTTGCAAGTGGCCGCCTATCGCGCCTTGACACCCGGGGGTCAGGGTCCTAGCATGCCGCGCAACCCTTCTGGAGCGACTGTCGCTGATGCAACCCCAAGCTTTCTACCGCGCGGTCGCGGACGATTTTAGCGCCGTCGACGGCATCATCAAGCAGCAGCTGACGTCTAAAGTGCCGCTGGTCTCCAAAATTGGCGACTATATTACGTCGGCGGGCGGTAAGCGCCTGCGTCCTTTATTAGTGTTGCTGTGCGGCAAGGCCCTGGGTCGCGAAGGCGATGACGTGCGCCTGCTGGCCGCCACTATCGAGTTCCTGCACACCGCCACCCTGCTGCATGACGACGTGGTCGACATGTCCGGCATGCGCCGTGGCCGTGAGACCGCCAATGCGATGTGGGGCAATGCCCCGAGCGTGCTGGTGGGCGACTTCCTGTACTCGCGCTCGTTCGAAATGATGGTCGAGCTGGGCTCGATGCCGGTGATGAAGATTCTTTCACAGGCCACGCGCATCATCGCCGAAGGCGAAGTGTTGCAGCTGTCCAAGGTCCGCGACGCCAGCACCACCGAAGAAACCTATATGGAAGTGATTCGCGGCAAGACCGCGATGCTCTTCGAAGCCTCGACCCACAGCGCCGCCGCCCTGTGTGGCGCGACGGCCGAACAGGCCGAAGCCCTGCGTACCTTCGGGGATCACCTGGGCGTGGCGTTCCAGCTGGTCGACGACCTGCTCGACTACAAGGGCGACGCCGAGACCCTGGGCAAGAACGTCGGTGACGACCTGGCCGAGGGCAAGCCGACCTTGCCGCTGATCTACACCATGCGCGAAGGCACGCCGGAACAGGCCGCCCTGGTGCGCAAGGCGATCCAGAAAGGCGGGATCGAGGACCTGGAGGCCATCCGCGTCGCCGTGGAAGCCTCCGGTTCCCTCGAGTACACCGCACAATTGGCGCGTGACTACGTGGCCCGTGCGATCAAATGCCTGGAAGCCCTTCCGGCCAGCGAATACCGGGATGCCCTGGTTGAGCTGAGTGAGTTTGCGGTCGCGCGGACGCACTGATTGCGCCGCACTTGATGTAGGAGCGGGCTTGCCTGCGATAGCGGTAGTGAATTCACTGCAGTCATCGCAGGCAAGCCC
>NZ_JASCPP010000196.1:0-6076 GCF_029959745.1 Pseudomonas sp. PS01298
GGCTTGCTCGCGAAGGGGTGTGTCAGTCAACGTAGCTGTGGCTGAACCAACGCCTTCGCGAGCAAGCCCGCTCCCACATTGTTTTGTCGTGTCTGTCAGACCGTCTTGGCCATCCGGCTCGCGAGCAGCGCCCAGCCAAACAGCCCCAGGCACAGGATGATCAACGGCCACGAGCGCCATTGCAGGTACGGCGTGAGGTTGTGCATCGGCACCACTTCGCCGTAGAGAATGCCGCGCTCGAATTGCGGGATCTGTGCGGTGATCTGCCCGAACGGGTTGATCAGTCCGGTCACTCCGTTGTTGGTGGCGCGGATCATCCAGCGACCCGCCTCCAGTGCGCGCATCTGCGCCATCTGCAGATGCTGCAGTGGGCCGATGGAGCGGCCAAACCAGGTGTCATTGCTGATGGTCAGCAGCAAGTCGCTCTGGGCCGACAGGCCGGCGGCAAATTCCGGGTACACCACTTCGTAGCACACGAACGGCGCGATCTGATAGCCCTTGGCCTGCAGCATCGCCTGGTCGGCGGGGCCGCGGGCGAAGTCCGACATCGGCAGATCGAAGAAGGCGATCAGCCCGCGCAGCATGTCCTGCAGCGGTACATACTCGCCGAAGGGCACCAGCTTCTGCTTCAGGTAGGTACCGTCGCCTTCACCCACCACGGTGACGCCATTGAAATAGCGCTTCTGGTGGTGCACTTCCTGGCGGATCGGAACGCCAGTGATCAGTGCGGTGTGCCGGTCGGCGGCGAACTTGCCCATCATCCCCAGGTAGCCCTCGACGGATTCCTTGAGTACCGGCACGGCGGTTTCCGGCCACACCAGCAAGTCCACGGGCTTGGAGCTGAAGCTCATGTCGCGGTACAGCGCGAGCTGCGCATTGAGCTGCTCGGGGTCCCACTTCATGCTTTGTTCGACGTTGCCCTGGATGGCGGCCACGCTCAGTGGTGCGCCGGAAGGGGCAGTCCAGGCGTGATGCTTGAGGGCCAGGCCGATAGCCCAAGGGGCGACCAGCAAGACCAGGCCCGCGCCGATAAAGGCATTGCGCTTGCTCGCCAGCAGGCGTGGCAGGTTGCACAATAGGGCCGCCGTCAGTGCCAGGGCAAAGGAGATCAGCCAGATCCCGCCGACAGGGGCGAGGCCCGTCAGCGGGCCGTCGAGTTGGCTATACCCGGAATACAGCCACGGGAAGCCGGTGAGGAACCAGCCGCGAAAGGCTTCCTGGCCGACCCACAGCGCGGCAAACGTCAGGGCATCGGCCAGTGGCGCTTCATTGCGACGCAGCCAGCGCGCCCACAACCAGGCGGGCAAGGCAAAGAACCAGGCGATGGCGGCAGTGAACAGCAGCATCAGGAAGCCTGCCAGCAGCACCGAGGCACCACCGAAGTGGTGGATGCTGTAGTAGATCCAGCTGGTGCCGGCGCCAAACAGGCCGAAACCGAAACACCAGCCACGGCCCAAGGCCTGGCGTGGCGTCAGCTCCCGCAGACCGATATAGAACAGTCCGACTGCCAGTAGCGCAAACGGCCACAGATCGAACGGCGCCAGCGCCAGGGTGGTGATGGCACCGGCCGCCACGGCCAGTAGGTTACCGGGCCAGCCGGGTGCGATCATACGGCGCATGTCAGTCCTTAACGGGCAATAGGTGTCAGGCGAATCAAGTGAATCCGGCGGCTGTCGGCATTCAAGATGCGGAAGCGGTAGGCGCCGATCTCGGTGGTCTCGTTACGCTTGGGCAAGTGGCCAAACGCACTCATCACCAGGCCGCCGACGGTGTCGAACTCATCGTCGGAGAATTCGCTGTCGAAGAACTCGTTGAAGTTCTCGATCGGCGTCAGCGCCTTGACCAGGAAATCACCGCTGGGCAGCGGCTTGATGTAGCTGTCTTCTTCGACGTCGTGCTCGTCTTCGATGTCGCCGACGATTTGTTCCAGCACATCTTCAATGGTCACCAGGCCCGCTACGCCGCCGTATTCGTCGATCACAATGGCCATGTGATTGTGGTTGGCGCGGAACTCGCGCAACAGCACATTCAGGCGCTTGGATTCGGGCACGAAGGTGGCAGGACGCAGCAGGTCCTTGATGTTGAAGTTGTCGCCGTTCTCCTTGAGGATCAGCGGCAACAGGTCCTTGGCCAGCAGGACACCCATGACGTCGTCATGGCTTTCACCGATCACCGGGTAGCGCGAGTGCGCCGAGTCGATCACGGCCGGGAGGAATTCCCGAGGGGTCTGGGTCGCCTTGATGCTGATCATCTGCGAGCGCGGGACCATGATGTCCCGAACCTGCAGGTCAGCCACCTGGATGGCGCCTTCGACGATGGCCAGCGCTTCGCTGTCCAGCAACTTGTTCTGATGGGCCTCGCGCAGCAGCTCCAGCAGCTCCTGGCGGTTTTTCGGCTCGTGGGCAAAAGCCTGGGTCAGTTTACCCAGCCATGACTTCTGCCCGTTGCTCGATCGGTCTTCGCTCATAGCGATTACTCTAAATCCTTTGATGTTTCAGTTGAGTGTTGATCAGTTTTCGTCGTCTGCATACGGATCGCGGTGACCCAATTCTGCAAGCAACGTTCGTTCCAGTGCTTCCATTTCTTCGGCTTCGTCATCGTCTATATGGTCGTAACCCAAGAGATGCAAGCAGCCGTGGATGACTAGATGGGCCCAATGGGCTTCAAGTTCCTTGCCTTGCTCCTTTGCCTCGCGCTCGACCACTTCGACGCAGATCACCAGGTCGCCCAGCAGCGGGATATCCAGCAATTCGTCGGGGACGTCGGCGGGGAAGGACAGCACGTTGGTCGCGTAATCCTTCTGGCGCCAGGTGTGGTTCAGTTCGCGGCCTTCGGGCTCGTCCACCAGGCGGATGGTCAGCTCCGAATCGGCGGTGCGCTGGCGCAGGGCCAGGGTGCACCATCGACGGAACTGTTCTTCGCTGGGGGCGGGCGCTTCGGTGGCCAGTTGCAGGTCAAGCTCAAGCATCGCGGCGGCTGTCCTTGGCGGGTGCGTCATCGCGATGATCGAAGCGCTCGTAGGCTTCGACAATGCGCTGCACCAGCGGGTGGCGGACCACGTCCTTGGGCATGAAGTGCGTGAAGCTGATACCCGGCACGTCCTTGAGCACCTCGATCACCTGGGCCAGGCCGGACTTGGTGCCCTTGGGCAGGTCGACCTGGGTGACGTCGCCGGTGATCACGGCGGTGGAGCCGAAACCGATGCGGGTGAGGAACATCTTCATCTGCTCGACCGTGGTGTTCTGGCTTTCGTCGAGGATGATGAAGCTGTTGTTCAGCGTACGACCACGCATGTAGGCCAGCGGGGCGATCTCGATCACTTGGCGTTCGATCAGCTTGGCCACGTATTCAAAGCCGAGCATCTCGTACAGCGCGTCGTAGAGCGGGCGCAGGTACGGGTCGATCTTCTGGGCCAGGTCGCCGGGCAGGAAGCCAAGCTTTTCGCCGGCCTCGACCGCCGGTCGCACCAGCAGGATGCGGCGCACTTGTTCACGCTCCAGGGCGTCAACGGCGCAGGCTACCGCCAGGTAGGTCTTGCCGGTACCGGCCGGGCCGATGCCGAAGTTGATGTCGTTGCCGAGGATTTCCTTGACGTAGCGCTGCTGATTCAAGCCGCGCGGGCGAATCATGCCTTTTTTGGTGCGCAGGGCCACGCTGGCTTCGGCCACAGGGTTGTTGGCCAGGTCTTCCACGGCCGATTCCTGCAGGTACAGGTGCACCGTTTCCGGCGACAGCTCACTGCCCTTGGTTTCACGGTAGAGACGGCGCAGCAGGTTTTCTGCGGACGTGGTGTGCTGGGGTTCACCAATGAGTTCGAACTGATTGCCGCGGTTGCGGATCTCGATGCTCAGGCGTTGTTCGATCAGGCGCAGGTGCTCGTCGAACTGTCCGCACAGATTGGCGAAACGGCGAGCCTCAAACGGCTCGAGGAGAAAACGATGGGGTTCTGCTATGGGTGCGTTCAAGGTTGCTTTTAGCCGCCCTTTGGCTGTTTAGGTGAAATAGAGGATAACGCCAGCCGCCGGTGTGCGAAAGCACTTATGTAGGCGGGGTCCACTCTCAGGAACCAAGGCGATCCCTGTGAGGGCTGGCTTGCCGGCGAAGGGGCGGCACATCCAAAAGAGCTGCCGCCTGTTTCACCGCTATCGCAGGCAAGCCAGCGCCCACAGTTGAGCTTCGTGTGTCCTGAAGTCAGTTGATCAACGAGCCGCGCAACGAGTGCGGTTGCGCCGCATCGATGTGCACATCGGCAAACTGGCCGATCAGCGTGGGATTATCGCAGCGGAAGTTGACGATTCGGTTGTTCTCGGTACGGCCCTGCAATTCGCCCGGGTCTTTTTTCGAGTAGTCGGTGACCAGGATGCGCTGGGTTGAGCCGACCATTTGTCGGCTGATCTCGAAACCCTGCTGGTTCAAGCGATGTTGCAGGGCATTCAGGCGCTCCTTTTTCAGCTCTTCCGGGGTTTCGTCCAGCAGGTCCGCCGCTGGGGTGCCCGGGCGCTGGCTGTAGACGAACGAGTAGGAGAAGTCGAAACCGACGTCTTCGATCAGCTTCATGGTCTGCTGGAAGTCTTTTTCGGTTTCGCCAGGGAAGCCGACGATAAAGTCCGAGCTGATGCAGATACCCGGCACCGCCGCGCGCAGCTTGCGCAGTTTGGATTTGTATTCCAGCGCGGTGTGGTTGCGCTTCATCGCCGAGAGGATGCGGTCCGAGCCTGATTGCACCGGCAAATGCAGGTGTTTGACCAGCTCCGGCACTTCGGCGTGAGCCTGGATCAGGCTGTCGGAGAACTCCAGCGGGTGCGAGGTGGTGTAGCGAATACGCTCGATGCCGTCGACGGCGGCGACCACCCGGATCAGCTCCGCCAGGTCGGCCAGGCGCCCGTCGTGGGTCAGGCCGCGATAGCCGTTGACGTTCTGGCCCAGCAAGGTCACTTCGCGCACGCCGTTTTCGGCGAGGTGGATGATTTCCGACATCACGTCGTCAAACGGCCGGCTGACTTCTTCACCCCGGGTGTAGGGCACCACGCAGAAGGTGCAGTACTTGCTGCAGCCTTCCATCACCGACACGTAGGCACTCGGCCCATCGATGCGCGGCTCGGGCAAGTGGTCGAACTTTTCGATTTCCGGGAACGAGACATCGACCTGCGGCAGCTTGGTGAAGCGTGCGGCATCGATCATTTCCGGCAGGCGGTGCAAGGTTTGCGGGCCGAACACCACGTCCACATAGGGCGCGCGGTCGCGGATCGCCGCACCTTCCTGGCTCGCCACGCAACCGCCGACGGCGATCACCATGTCCGGGTTGGCCAGTTTCAATTCACGCCAGCGGCCCAGCTGCGAGTACACCCGGTCCTGGGCTCGCTCGCGTATCGAGCAGGTATTGAGCAGGATCACGTCGGCATCTTCGGCGCGGGCGGTGACTTCCAGGGCCTGGTGTTCACCCAGCAGATCGACCATGCGCGAGCTGTCGTACTCGTTCATCTGGCAACCGTGGGTTTCGATATAGAGCTTCTTGGCCATGGGGATCGTCAACTGGTGGTAAAGAACCGCGCATTATAGGGGGCATGCCCATTGGTTCCTAGCGTTGTGCATCGGGTGCCATGCTATAGTTCGCGCCCTCTTTTATATCCCCGATGTGTTATTCGCCCACCATGACCAAACGTGAAGCTCCAATCTATAAGGTGATTTTCCTTAACCAGGGCCAGGTGTTCGAAATGTACGCCAAGCAGATCTATCAAAGTGATCTGTGGGGCTTCCTGGAAGTGGAAGAGTTCGTCTTTGGCGAGCGCACCCAGTTGGTCGTCGACCCGGGCGAGGAAAAACTCAAGGCGCAGTTCGAAGGCGTGGTGCGCAGTTTTGTGCCGATGCATTCGATTGTGCGCATCGATGAAGTCGAGCGCCTGGGCACGCCGAAAATCAGCGAAGCCCGGGGCGTGAGCAATGTCATGCCGTTTCCGGTGCCGATGCCTGAGAAGTAAGGCTTAAGACCGCGCCGATCCCTTCGCGAGCAAGCCCGCTCCCACATTCGATCGAGTTCCACCTTTGGAATGCAGTCGAATGTGGGAGTGGGCTTGCT
>NZ_JASCPP010000197.1:0-5990 GCF_029959745.1 Pseudomonas sp. PS01298
GGCTTGCCTGCGATGGCGGTCTATCAGTCACCCGATTCACTGACTGACACTCCGCCATCGCAGGCAAGCCAGCTCCCACAGGGGAACGTCAGTGTCGCCACTCAGTCATCAAACCCGACCTGTTCGTGGATCTCATCCACCTTCAATTCCAACCGGTACGCCACCGCAATAAACAAGGCCTGGCACAGGCACAGGGTGGCGCTCAACGAGCGGAACGCAAACGACGACCCCTCATTCACCAACAGTACCGCGTTCGCTCGCTTGGCCAGCGGCGACAGGTTGCTGTCGGTGATGATCAGTGTCTTGGCCTGGTGATGCTGGGCAATGCGCAGGCAGTGCTGGGTCTCTTTGCCGTAGGGCGTGAAGCTGATCGCAATCACCAGGTCATTGGCGCGCACGCTGCGCATCTGCTCGCGGTAACTGCCGCCCAGCCCGGAGATCAAGTGGATGCGCTTGTTGGTGTGCTGCAGGTTGTAGACCAGATAGTCGGCGACCGCAAAGGAGCGGCGCACGCCAACCACGTAGATATTGTCGGCGTTGACCACCAGGTCCACGGCTTTCTCGAAGGCCGTGTCATCCAGCTCCAGCCCCAGGCGCTCGATGCCCGACAGCGTGGCATTCACGCATTCACGCGCCAGGTCGCCGCCGCTGGCCTTCTGCGACTTGTTGGCGATCATGCTGCGGATGCGCTGCTGGTAGTTCTGCACCGGCGTGGTCTTGTGGGTGTAGGCCTCGCGAAACAGCGCCTGCATCTCACTGAACCCGCTGAAGCCGAAACGCTGGGAAAAGCGCACGATGGCCGACGGATGCACTTCGCATTCACGGGCGATATCACTGATGCGGTCGACCATGATCCGGTCGCTCTGCTGGCTCATGTAGCTGGCGATGCGCTTGAGCTGGCGCGGCAGGCTTTCGTATTCGTCGGTGATCAGCTGCAACAGGCGTTCGGCATTGATCGGAGGGCTGGCGATGGTTCCTTCCAGGGTGGTCTCGGGATCGGTGCGGGACATGGGCAATCCTTCTGGCGTGTTCTTCTGATGCGCTGATGGGTGGCGCAAGTCTACAGGGTAGGCGCAAAAAAATACCCCGGCATCACGGCCCCGGTGGCCTGCTGAAACGATGCACGGGGGCTGGCGTGCCCCTATGCTGGCGTATTGGAAAAAATATTCCACTAAAAATAATTATGGAATAAATATTGATTGCCGCCGCCGGACGTTCTAGTCTGCTCCCACCAAGAGCGTTTGCCGTCGCCACGGCGGCACAACGCAGGCTGATAAAAATAACAGGAGCCAGCATGGGCCAGACTCGTTTTGCCAGTGGGCGTCAATTGGATCTGATTTGCCTCGGGCGCCTGGGCGTCGACCTCTATGCACAGCAAGTCGGTGCACGGCTTGAGGACGTGTCCAGCTTTGCCAAATACCTTGGCGGTTCCTCCGCCAACATCGCCTTCGGCACTGCCAGGCTTGGGCTCAAGTCAGCGATGCTGAGCCGGGTCGGGGACGACCACATGGGCCGCTTCCTGGTGGAATCCCTGGCCCGCGAGGGCTGCGATGTCAGCGGCATCAAGGTCGACCCGGAACGCCTCACCGCCTTGGTGCTGCTCGGCCTCAAGGACCGCGAAACCTTCCCCCTGGTGTTCTACCGCGAAAATTGCGCCGACATGGCGTTGCGTGCCGAAGACATCAACGAAGCCTTCATCGCCTCCAGCAAGGCCTTGCTGATTACCGGCACGCATTTCTCCACCGACGGCGTCTACAAGGCCAGCATCCAGGCTCTCGACTACGCGGCCAAGCACAACGTCAAGCGCGTGCTGGATATCGACTATCGCCCGGTGCTGTGGGGCCTGGCGGGCAAGGCCGATGGCGAGACCCGGTTTGTCGCCGACCAGAATGTCAGCCAACACGTGCAGAAAATCCTGCCGCGTTTCGACCTGATCGTCGGCACCGAAGAAGAATTCCTCATCGCCGGCGGCAGTGAAGACCTGCTCACGGCATTGCGAACCGTACGTGAACTGACCCCGGCGACCCTGGTGGTCAAGCTTGGTCCGCAGGGTTGCACGGTGATCCACGGCGCTATCCCCGCGCGCCTGGAAGACGGTGCGATTTACCCCGGCGTGCGCGTTGAAGTGCTCAACGTGCTCGGCGCCGGCGATGCCTTTATGTCCGGCTTCCTCAGCGGTTGGCTGAAGGATGCCAGCGATGAACGCTGCAGCCAGTTGGCCAATGCCTGCGGTGGCCTGGTGGTGTCCCGGCACGCCTGCGCCCCGGCAATGCCGACCCCGGCGGAGCTGGAATACCTGTTCAACAGCCCGGTGCCGATTACCCGCCCGGACCAGGACGTGACCCTGCAACGCCTGCACCGTGTCAGCGTGCCGCGCAAGACCTGGAAGCAGCTGTTCGTGTTTGCCTTCGACCACCGCTGGCAACTGGTGGACCTGGCGCAACGCGGTGGCCAGGACCCGAGCCGGATCAGTGACATCAAGCAGCTGTTTATCCAGGCCATTGAACGCGTGGAACACAAGCTTGCCGAGCAAAGTATCGAGGCCGATGTGGGCCTGCTGGCCGACCAGCGTTTCGGCCAGGACGCGCTCAACGCCGCCAGTGGCCGGGGCTGGTGGATCGCACGCCCGGTGGAAGTGCAGAACTCGCGCCCGCTGGCGTTCGAGCACGGCCGGTCGGTCGGCAGCAACCTGATCGCCTGGCCGCAGGAACAGATCATCAAGTGTCTGGTGCAATTCCACCCCGACGACGAGCCGCTGCTGCGCCTGGAACAGGAGGCGCAACTCAAGGCGGTGTACGAGGCCTCGCTGGTCAGCGGGCATGAACTGCTGCTGGAAGTCATCCCGCCCAAGGATCACCCGTCCACGTACCCGGATGTGCTCTACCGCAGCCTCAAGCGTTTGTACAACCTGGGGATCTACCCGGCGTGGTGGAAGATCGAGGCGCAGTCGGCCGCGACCTGGAAAAAGCTCGACGAACTGATCCAGGAGCGCGACCCGTACTGCCGTGGTGTGGTGCTGCTGGGCCTGAACGCATCGGCCGAGTTTCTCGCCGATGGCTTCCAGCAAGCCAGCCACAGCACCACCTGCCGGGGTTTCGCCGTGGGTCGCACGATCTTCCAGGAACCAAGCCGCGCGTGGATGGCGGGGGAGATCGACGATGAAACGCTGATCCAACAAGTGCAGGCCACCTTCGAACAACTGATCAACGCCTGGCGCAGTGCCAGGGGCTGAACCCAGCCGCCCATTTGAAATGCAGTCCAGTGTGGGGGCTGGCTGGCCTGCGAAGCCATCAACTCGGTGTATCTGAAAGCCCGAGTTGCCTGTATCGCCGGCAAGCCAGCTCCCACATTAAGCAGATCTCAGTGATACCTGAAAATAATAAAGGTGCAGCCATGCCCGCAATCCGAATTGGCATCAACCCGATCTCCTGGAGTAACGACGACCTGCCGGCCCTGGGCGGAGAAACGCCCCTGAGCACCGCCCTGAGCGAAGGCAAGGACATCGGCTACGAAGGTTTTGAACTCAACGGCAAATTCCCCAAGGATGCCAAGGGCGTTGGCGATGTGCTGCGCCCCTACGACCTGGCGCTGGTCTCCGGCTGGTACTCCAGCCGCCTGGCCCGCCGCTCGGTGGCTGAAGAAATCGAAGCCATCGCCGGGCATGTCGAGTTGCTCAAACTCAATGGCGCCAAGGTGCTGGTGTACGGTGAAGTCGCCGACTCGATCCAGGGCTCACGCATCCGCCTGATCGAACGCCCGCGTTTTCACAGCGAGCAGGCCTGGCAGGACTATGCCGACAAACTCACCGAGCTGGCACGCTTTACCCTGTCCCAGGGCGTGCGCCTGGCCTACCACCATCATATGGGCGCCTACGTCGAGTCCCCGGAAGACATCGACCAATTGATGCAGCGCACCGGCCCGGAAGTCGGCCTGTTGTTCGATTCGGGGCACTGCTACATGGGCGGCGGCGAACCCCTTGAGGTGCTGCGCAAGCACATCGACCGCGTCTGCCACGTGCACTTCAAGGATGTGCGCAAACCCGTGGTGCAACTGGCACGCAACCAGATGTGGAGCTTCCCCGACTGCATCGTCAACGGCACCTTCACCGTGCCAGGCGACGGTGATATCGACTTCGCGCCGTTGCTCGATGAGCTGCTGGCCGCGAAGTACGAGGGCTGGCTGGTGGTGGAGGCCGAGCAGGACCCGGCCGTGGCACCCAGCTATATCTATGCGAAAAAGGGTTACGACACCTTGCGCGCACTTTTGAGCGAGAGGACTGCACCATGAGCTTGCTGGTCAAAAGCAGTAAACGCGGACAAACCATGGTTGCCCTGGAAGAGGGCCGCCTGGAGTACGTGGGCTTTGCCGCCTACCGCCTGAGCCTGGGCGAAACCCTGCCGGTCACCGCCGGCGACCAGGAGTTGTGCCTGGTGCTGCTCAGCGGGCGGGTGAACATTGAAGGCGAGGGCTTCAGCTGGCAGAACCTCGGCGATCGCCAGTCGGTGTTCGAAGACAAGTCCCCGTTCGCCGCCTACCTGCCGCCGGGCACCGACGCCCAGGTCACCGCCTTGAGCGATGTGCAGATCGCGGTGTGCGCCGCGCCGGGTGCCAGCGGCTACACCCCGCGCCTGATTCGGCCTGAAGACTGCAAGCGCAGCGTGCGCGGCAAGGCTGCCAATACTCGCTATGTGTGCGACATCCTGCCCGACAGCGAGCCGGCCCATTCGCTGCTGGTGGTGGAAGTGCGCACGCCATCCGGGCACTCGTCGAGCTACCCACCGCACAAGCACGACACCGATGACCTGCCGCACCAGAGCTTCCTGGAAGAAACCTATTACCACCAGATCAACCCGCCCCAGGGCTTCGTGTTCCAGCGCGTGTACACCGACGATCGCAGCATCGACCAGGCCATGGCCGTGGAAAACAGCGACCTGGTGGTGGTGCCCAAGGGGTATCACCCGGTCAGCGTGCCGTATGGCTATGAATCCTATTACCTGAACGTGATGGCCGGTCCCAAGCGCGCCTGGCATTTCCATAACGACCCGCAGCACAGCTGGCTGCTGGATCTCTAATCGGTTTGAGCGGAGAACAACAATAATGAAGTCGCCTCTACGTTTTGCCCTGAATCGCATGGTTGCGCCCAACCTGTCCCTGCCGGATTTCATCCAGTTGGCGGCGTCCCTCAAGTGCGATGCCATCGAGATCCGCAACGACCTCAAGGGCCACGACATCGAATACGGCACCCCGGCCAGTCGCGTGCGTGAACTCTGCGCAGTGCAGGGCATCACCGTGCTGTCGATCAACGCGCTGTACCCCTTTGATGTGTGGAACGACGAGCGCCGCGCCCAGGCGATCACGCTCGCCACCTATGCCCGCGAATGCGGCGCCCAGGGCCTGGTGATGTGCCCATTGAATGAGCGCGGCGATAACCGCAACGAGGCCCAGCGCGCTGCCGGGTTGCGCACCGCATTGAGCGAACTGGCGCCGATCCTGCGTGAGTACGGCATCCTCGGTTTTATCGAGCCGCTGGGTTTTGAAGAGTGTGCGCTGCGCCGCAAACGCGTGGCGGTGGACGCGATCCAGTCCATCGGCGGGCTGGATGTATTCCGTCTGGTGCACGACACCTTTCACCATCACCTGGCGAGCGAGCAGGAATTCTTCCCGCAGTTGACCGGCCTGGTGCATATCTCCGGGGTGGAGGATGCCGAGGCCCCGCTGAATTCGATCCGTGACGGCCACCGCGTGCTGGTGGGCGAGGGCGACATCCTCGGCAATGCGGCGCAGATCGACACCTTGCTCAGCAGCGGTTACAGCGGCTACCTGTCGTTCGAACCGTTTGCCGAAAGCGTGCATGCATTGGCGGATATCCAACAGGCGCTGGGCGCGAGCATCGCGCACTTGCAAGGCTCCCGGACCTGACGCCGACAGAACGGTGGGAGCGGGCTTGCTCGCGAACGCGGTGTATCAGTCAAGGATTGTGTATCTGGCAC
>NZ_JASCPP010000198.1:0-5903 GCF_029959745.1 Pseudomonas sp. PS01298
CGATGAGGCCTTGGTTCTCGGTAGAGAGCTTGAGGCCATCATCGCCGGCAAGCCGGCTCCTACAGGGTGTTGCGGGGGTTACAGGCTTTCGAGGATGTCAGCCATGTCGTCTGCGTGCTCTTCTTCCTGAGCCAGGATTTCTTCAAACAGGCGGCGCGTGGTTGGATCCTTGTCGCCGATGTACTGGATGATTTCACGGTAGCTGTCCACCGCGATCCGCTCGGCCACCAGGTCTTCGTAGACCATTTCCTTCAAGCTGTTACCCGCCACGTATTGGGCGTGGGAGTTCTTCGACAGCAGGTCCGGGTTGAACTCCGGTTCGCCACCCAGTTGCACGATACGTTCGGCGAGTTTGTCGGCGTGTTCGGCTTCCTGGGTCGCGTGCTCGAGGAATTCCTCGGCGGCGATCTGGGCCTTGACGCCGCTGGCCATGAAGTAGTGGCGCTTGTAGCGCAGCACGCACACCAGTTCTGTGGCCAACGAGGCATTGAGCAGGCGAATGATCTCTTCGCGGTCGGCGTCGTAACCCTCGGTCACGGCACCGTTTTCGACGTTCTGGCGGGCGCGGCTGCGCAGGGTCGCAACGTCAGTCAAGTTTGCTTCAGTCATCTCAATCTCCTGGTGCTAATCCGGTTTTACGCCACGCTCTACCGGCGTGATCGCTCCAAGTTGTGAGTCCTGCGTGACGCAAAAAGTTTTATCGGATTTCAATGGGCGTCGAGCATTCGCAAACCATCGCCAGTTCATGGGGCGGTCATGTCATTTGGTCTAGGATGGTTCAATCGCCCTAACGACCAGGATGTCAGCGTCATGCCCCAACCGCTCACCACGCGTTATCCCCTGGTGCTGGTACCCGGCATGCTCGGCTTCGTGCGAGTGGGGTTGTTCCCCTATTGGTACGGCATCGTCCCGGCGCTGCGGGCCGGTGGCGCGCAGGTGTTTGCCGTGCAGGTGGCGCCGCTGGATTCCAGCGAGGTGCGCGGTGAGCAACTGCTGACGCAAATCGAACAGATTCGCCGTGACACCGGTGCCGACAAGGTCAACCTGATCGGCCATAGCCAGGGCGCGCTCACCGCCCGCTATGCGGCGGCCAAGCGCCCTGACTGGGTGGCGTCAGTGACGTCGGTGGCCGGGCCCAATCAGGGTTCGGAGCTGGCGGACCATATCCACCTTCATTACCCGGCCGAGAGTGTCAAAGGCCGGATCATGAGCGCGCTGTTCCATCTGGTTGCCTGGGTGATGGGCGTGCTGGAAACCGGCTATCGCGGGCCGCGCTTCAAGGCTGATCTGCAGGCCTCGCACCATTCCCTGACCAGCGCCGGCGTGGCCCTGTTCAATCGCCAGTATCCCCAGGGGTTGCCCGACACTTGGGGTGGGCAGGGCGCCGAGGTGGTCAATGGCGTGCGCTATTACTCGTGGTCCGGCACTTTACAGCCGGGCAAGACCGATCGCGGGCGCAACCTGCTGGACGGCACGAACCGCAGTTGCCGCTTGTTCGCGCGCAGTTTTGTACGGGAAAAGGGCCAGTGTGACGGCATGGTCGGGCGCTACAGTTCGCATTTGGGGCGGGTGATCGGCGATGACTATGCGTTGGACCACTTCGACATCGTCAACCAGTCCATGGGGCTGGTGGGCAAGGGCGCGGAGCCGATCCGCTTGTTCGTCGAGCATGCGCAGCGATTGAAAGCCGACGGGGTTTAGCCGGCCCAATCGCGTAATCGTTTATCGCGCCAAGCCAGCACCCACCAAGCAACGCGGTCCACTGTGGGAGCGGGCTTGCCCGCGATAGCGAGGGCTCAGGCCGCGCTGGCCTCGCGGCGCACCGGCGTGGTCCAACGCTCCGACAAGATCACCCCGCCCAACGTCAGCAAGCCACCCACCAGGTGATACAGCGCCAACTCCTCCTTCAACACCACGGCTGCAATCAGCGCCGTGATCAGCGGCAGCAGATTGAAAAACAATGTGGTGCGGCTTGGCCCCAGGGTCTTGACCGAATGCATCCACGCCAACGGCGCGAGCATCGACGCCAGCAAGCACGCGTACAGCACCAGCGGGATGTTCGCCCAGCCCAGGCCCGCTTTCGCCGAAAACAGGAACAGCGGAAACAGCACCACCACCGCCACCAGCACCTGCAGATAGAGAAGCACCAACGGCGGCAGGCGCAGCTGCCATTTTTTCAACAGGGTGCTGTAGACCGCATAGGCCAGGGTGGCCACCAGCATCATGCCGTCGCCGAGGTTCACGCCGTGCTGCAGCAGCGCGCCGAGGCTGCCGGCCGAGACCACCACGACCACGCCGGCAAATGACAGCACGGCACCGGTGAGGGCGCCGAAGGTCAGGCGCTGGCCGAGGCTGATGATGGCGGCGGTCAATGCCATCAACGGCATCAGCGAGAGGATGATGCCCATGTTGGTGGCGCTGGTCAGCGTGGCGGCGTAATAGGCCAGGCTCTGGTACACGGCCATGCCCAGCACGCCGAGGATGAAAACCTTGCCCAGGTTCGGGCGGATGATCGACCAGTTGGCAATCACCGGCTTGAGCATGAACGGGGTAAACAGCAGCGCTGCGAGCAACCAGCGATAAAAGCCGATTTCTGCGGGGAAGATCGAGCCCACGGCCAACTTGTTGACCACGGTGTTGCCGGCCCAGATAAAGATAGCCAGCAGCGGATACGCGTATTGCATCGAAAGAAACCAGGTGTGTTGATGAGACAGGATTATCCCCTTGTCTGGATCGCAGCCTATACTGCGATCCAGACAACCTGCGCCTGTATCCAGACAATATGCCCAGACACATCGTCCGCCTCGCCGATTTCGCCCGGCTGCCCAGCCCGGTGTACTTTCGCTACTCCGATTTTGCCCCGGATACCGAGTGCACGCCGCACCAGCACTTGTGGGGTTCACTGGATTATTCGGCGAGTGGGGTAATGCGCATGGAAGTGGCCGGCAGCCGCTTCATGTCGCCGCCGCAGTATGCGGTCTGGGTGCCGCCGCAGACCGAGCACAGCTCCTACAACGCCCACGCGATCATCTACCACTCGGTGGGCCTGGCCCCGGAGCTGTGCGAGCAACTGCCGAAGCACCCCTGCACCTTGGCGATCAGCGACATTCTCAAGGCAATCCTCAAGGATTTTGCCCAGCGTGATGTGAATAACCCTCAGAGCGACGCCGACCGCCGTCTGGCTGACGTGGTGGTGGACCAACTCAGGCAGGCGCCGATTCACGATTGTTTCCTGCCCTACGCGCGTCACCCCGGGCTGCTCGGCGTACTCGAAGGCATGCAGGCCGACCCCGGCGACAATCGTCCCCTGGCGCACTGGGCCGAGCAGGTGCATGTCAGCGAGCGCACCCTGGCGCGGCAATTTGTGCGTGAGTTGGGCATGAGTTTCGGCGAATGGCGCCAGCGCCTGCGTTATCTCGCCGCCATCGAAGCCCTCGACAGCGAGCGCAGCGTGCAACATGTGGCCTTCGACCTGGGCTACAGCACCGCCTCGGCCTTCATCGCCATGTTCCAGCGCCATGCCGGCTGCACGCCGGAGCAGTACCGGCGGACAAATATCCGCGGCCGGTGAAGATGTAACAGGCTTTGACTACACTCCTCGGTAGGCCGTGCCCCCCGGCACGGTAACAGGGAGAAAACTCCATGAAGATGCTGCGTATTCCGCTGTTGATGATGGGCCTGCTGCTGTGTTCCCAGGGTTTTGCCGCCACTGCCCAGCAAAATAAAATGACCACCTGCAATGCCGACGCCACCACCAAGGCGCTCAAAGGCGATGAACGCAAAGCCTTTATGAGTACGTGTCTCAAGGCGGCTCCCGCCGCCAACGACGCCAAGACCCTGACGCCCCAGCAGCAGAAGATGAAAGACTGCAATGCCGACGCCAAGACCAAAGCCTTGACCGGCGACGCGCGCAAAACCTTTATGAGCACCTGCCTGAAGAAATAATAGCCCCAGGCCATAGAAGGCTGCGACACTCGCACACAGCCCCCTGTAGGTGCTGGCTTGCCAGCGAAAAAGCGGGAACGCTCACGCGTTTATCCAGACTAAACGCGGTGCCCTTGCGTTTTTCGCCGGCAAGCCGGCTCCTACAACATCCTTTAACGCCGTTCGTTTTGAGGCTGTATGCCAACGTTTTCTCAGCGTCACGTGTTGTTGCTGGTCAGTTGCGTCATCATTTTCGGTGGATTATTGCTGGTCCTGCCGCTGAAGCTGCTGCCCAGCCTGTTGGCTGGCCTGCTGGTGTATGAACTGGTCAACATGCTTACCCCGCAGTTGCAGCGTCTGATCGAAGGCCGGCGCGCGCGCTGGTTGGCCGTGGCCTTGCTCGGCACCTTGATCGTCAGCGTGCTGACCCTGATCTTCGCCGGGGCCATCAGCTTCCTGCTCCACGAAGCAGAAAATCCCGGGGCGTCCCTCGACAAGTTCATGGGCGTGGTCGACCGCGCGCGCGGCCAGCTGCCGCCCTTCCTCGACGCCTACTTGCCCGCCAGCGCCGCCGAGTTCCGAGTGGCCATCGGTGATTGGCTGAGCAAACACCTGAGCGAACTGCAGTTGGTCGGCAAAGACGCCGCGCACATGTTCGTCACCCTGCTGATCGGCATGGTGCTCGGCGCGATCATCGCGCTGCAGCGCGTGCCCGACCTTACCAAGCGCAAGCCGCTCGCCGCTGCGCTGTTCGACCGCCTGCACTTGCTGGTCCAGGCCTTTCGCAACATCGTCTTCGCCCAGATCAAAATCGCCGCGCTGAACACGGCCTTTACCGCGATCTTCCTGGCCGTGGTGCTGCCGCTGTGTGGCATTCACCTGCCGCTGACCAAGACCCTGATCGTGCTGACCTTCCTGCTCGGCCTGCTGCCGGTGATCGGCAACCTGATGTCCAACACGCTGATCACCATCGTCGCGCTGTCGTTGTCGATCTGGGTGGCGGTAGCGGCGCTGGGCTACCTGATCGTGATCCACAAGGTCGAGTATTTCCTCAACGCGCGCATTGTCGGCGGGCAGATCAGTGCCAAATCGTGGGAGTTGCTCCTGGCGATGCTGGTGTTTGAAGCCGCGTTTGGCTTGCCGGGCGTGGTGGCGGGGCCGATCTACTACGCGTATTTGAAGAGCGAATTGAAGCTCGCTGGCATGGTTTGATGCAATAACGAGAACGTTAAAGGGACTTAAGGGGAAACATGCAGTGAGCGACAATCTCTACGCTCCGCCAACGGCGGAGCTGACCGACACAGCGCGGCCGTCAGCCGAGTTTTACGTCATTTCCAAAAAGAAATTGCTGATCCTGAGCCTGCTCAGTTTTGGGCTTTACACCTATGTCTGGGCGTATAAAAACTGGAGCTTGTACAAGCAGGCCAACCAGGCCGATATGTTGCCAGTGGCGCGCGCGTTCTTTTTTATTTTCTTTATCCACAAGCTCTATCGCCTGGCCTACCGGCGCGTAGTCGAGAGCGGCCGCAAGTTCGACTTCGATTTTGAACAGTGGGCGACGGTTTTCGTGGTGCTGACGGTGGGCGCCAATATGTTCGACGCGGCGGCGGCGCGGATCGAGGCGTGGTCTGCGTATAAGAACCTGACGATGCTGGCGATTCCGATCTGTGCCTACATCCTGCAGCAGTCCCAAGGCCTGATCAACTTTGCCGCGGGGGATCCTGATGGCGAGAGCAATGATCGCTTCAGCCCATGGAACTACCTGGTGATCGTGCCGGGGGTGGTGGTCTGGGGTCTGACGTTTCTGGGGCTGTGGTCGATTTATTTTCGCTAGGGCGGGTGGGCGTCTCCTGTTATGAGTGGGCTTTTTTGTGGTGAGCGGGCTTGCCCCGCGTTGGGCTGCGAAGCAGCCCCAAAACCATCATCCCAGGCATACCTGAAACAGCGCATTCATCCTTGATGGGGCTGCTTCGCAGCCC
>NZ_JASCPP010000199.1:0-5870 GCF_029959745.1 Pseudomonas sp. PS01298
AAGGCCCATTTCATCCGCTGACTTCCAGACCGAACCGAGTCCCAGTGTGGGAGCTGGCTTGCCTGCGATGGCATCCACCGGGTTTACCGGATGTACCGAGGTGCCTGTATCGCAGGCAAGCCAGCTCCCACATTCGGACCCGGTTGGCTGATACAGCTAGGGCGCCAGGCCTTCCACAATAATGATCTGCGCAACCCCAGCCCCCTCCCGGTGCCCTTTCGCCTCCTGGTACTCCACAGACTCATAACACGCCACCGCCTGCTCATAACTATCAAACTCGATCACCACGTTACGCTGGCGCGCCGGCCCGCCTTCGAGCGCGGTGCTGCGCCCGCCCCTGGCCAGGAACCGCCCGCCAAACTTCGCAAACGCTGCCGGCGCGCGTTGGGTGTATTGCGTGTACTGCTCTGCATCGGACACATCCACATGGGCAATCCAGTAGGCCTTCATCGCGACATCCTCTTGTTTGATTTTTGTGGTATACCATAATACATACAACCAACAAATCGAGCACTCTACATGGCCTTCAACAGCATCGCAGACATCATCGAAGACTACCGCCAGGGCAAAATGGTGCTGCTGGTGGACGACGAAGACCGGGAAAACGAAGGCGACCTGTTGCTGCCTGCGGCCTGCTGCACCGCCGAGACTATCAGTTTCATGGCCCGCGAAGCCCGTGGCCTGATCTGCCTGACGCTGACCGACGAACACTGCCAGCGCCTCGGCCTGGAACAGATGGTGCCGAGCAACGGCAGCGTGTTCAGCACCGCGTTTACCGTGTCCATCGAAGCCGCCACCGGCGTGACCACCGGGATCTCCGCCGCCGACCGCGCGCGCACCGTGGCGGCAGCCGTGGACAGCAACGCCGGGCCCGCCGATATCGTGCAACCGGGGCACATCTTCCCATTGCGCGCCAAGGACGGCGGTGTGCTGACCCGCGCCGGCCACACCGAGGCCGGTTGCGACCTGGCGCGCCTGGCCGGGCACACCCCGGCCTCGGTGATCGTCGAAGTGATGAACGACGACGGCAGCATGGCCCGCCGTCCGGACCTGGAGATTTTCGCGCGCAAGCACGGAATCAAGATCGGCACCATCGCCGACCTGATCCACTACCGCCTGAGCACCGAACGCACGGTGGTGCGCATTGGCGAACGCGATCTGCCCACGGTGCACGGCACGTTCCGCCTGATTACCTTTGAAGACCGCATCGACGGCGGCGTGCACATGGCCATGGTGATGGGCCAACTGCGCCGCGATGAACCCGCGCTGGTGCGCGTGCATGTGATCGACCCGCTGCGCGACCTGGTCGGCGCCGAGTACAGCGGCCCGTCCAACTGGACACTGTGGGCCGCCCTGCAACGCGTCGCGGCAGAAGGCAGTGGCGTGGTGGTGGTGCTGGCCAACCATGAGTCGTCCCAGGCGCTGCTGGAGCGCGTGCCGCAATTGACCCAGACGCCGCGCCAGTTCAGCCGCTCGCAGTCGCGGATTTATTCGGAAGTCGGCACCGGGGCGCAGATATTGCAGGACCTGGGCGTCGGCAAGCTGCGTCACCTCGGACCGCCCCTCAAATACGCCGGGCTGACCGGCTACGACCTGGAGGTGGTCGAGAGCATTCCCTTCACCGAATGATGGATAACCGGTAAGGCAAAATGCTTGCACAAAGTTTGGAATACCATAATATGATATTCCATAGACCGAACGCTTTCGCCAAGTGCGCCCGCCAGGGATAGCACCAATAACAGCCCTTGGCACGGTCGCCTTTTGGGGCCTCGAATAGGGGCCTCGATAAACCTACTGCTCCCGATAGGCGGGCATTACCAAGCCCGCTCAATAACAAAACAAATGAGGGCGTGAAAATGGTGTTGAACAAACGTGCAACCGCAGTGCTGTTCGCGGGCTTGCTGGCCACGGCCACTCACGCGGCCCTGGCGGCCGAAAGCGTCAATTTCGTGAGCTGGGGCGGTAGTACCCAGGATGCGCAGAAGCAGGCGTGGGCCGACCCTTTCAGCAAGGCCAGCGGCATCACCGTGGTCCAGGACGGCCCTACCGACTACGGCAAACTCAAGGCCATGGTCGAAAGCGGCAACGTGCAGTGGGACGTGGTCGACGTCGAGGCCGACTTCGCCTTGCGCGCCGCCGCCGAAGGGCTGCTCGAACCCCTCGACTTCTCGGTCATCCAGCGCGACAAGATTGACCCGCGCTTTGTCTCCGACCATGGCGTCGGCTCGTTCTTCTTCTCCTTCGTGCTCGGCTACAACGAAGGCAAGCTCGGCGCCGGCAAGCCGCAGGACTGGACCGCGCTGTTCGACACCAAGACCTACCCCGGCAAACGCGCCCTCTACAAATGGCCAAGCCCCGGCGTGCTCGAACTGGCGCTGCTGGCCGACGGCGTACCCGCCGACAAGCTCTACCCGCTGGACCTGGACCGCGCCTTCAAGAAACTCGACACCATCAAGAAAGACATCGTCTGGTGGGGCGGCGGCGCGCAGTCGCAACAACTGCTGGCCTCCGGCGAAGTCAGCATGGGCCAGTTCTGGAACGGGCGCATTCACGCACTGCAGGAAGACGGCGCGCCCGTGGGCGTAAGCTGGAAGCAGAACCTGGTGATGGCCGACATCCTCGTCGTGCCTAAAGGCACGAAAAACAAAGCCGCTGCGATGAAGTTCCTGGCCAGTGCCAGCAGCGCCAAGGGCCAGGCGGATTTTTCCAACCTGACCGCCTATGCTCCGGTGAACATCGACAGCGTGCAGCGCCTGGACTCAGTCCTCGCGCCCAACCTGCCGACGGCATACGCCAAGCACCAGATCACCCTCGATTTCGCCTACTGGGCCAAGAACGGCCCGGCCATTGCGACACGGTGGAATGAATGGCTAGTCAAATGAAAATGACGGCAACCACGCCGACCGGGAGCGCCCTCGGCGCTGCCGGCCCGGTGTCCGGCAAAGCTTCGGCGCCGTCCCTGGCGCAGCGCTGGCGGGGGGCAAGCAACCTGCTCCCGGCCCTGCTGTTCCTCGGCCTGTTCTTTCTCGCACCGCTGATCGGCCTGCTGCTGCGCGGCGTGCTGGAGCCGGTGCCGGGCCTGGGCAACTATGAACAGCTGTTCGCCAACTCGGCGTATGCGCGGGTGTTGCTCAATACCTTCTCGGTGGCCGGCCTGGTGACGCTGTTCAGCCTGCTGCTGGGCTTCCCGCTGGCCTGGGTGATCACCCTGGTGCCCCGTGGCTGGGGACGCTGGATCCTGAATATCGTGCTGCTGTCAATGTGGACCAGCCTCCTCGCCCGCACCTATTCCTGGCTGGTCCTGCTGCAGGCTTCGGGGGTGATCAACAAGGCGCTGATCGCCATGGGTATCATCGATGCGCCGCTGGAGATGGTGCACAACCTCACCGGCGTGGTGATCGGCATGAGCTACATCATGATTCCGTTCATCGTGCTGCCGTTGCAGGCGACCATGCAGGCCATCGACCCGATGATCCTGCAGGCCGGCTCGATCTGCGGTGCCAGCCCGTGGACCAACTTCTTCCGGGTGTTCCTGCCGCTGTGCCGGCCGGGGTTGTTCTCCGGTGGCCTGATGGTGTTCGTGATGTCCCTCGGTTACTACGTCACCCCGGCGCTGCTCGGCGGTGCGCAGAACATGATGCTGCCCGAATTCATCATCCAGCAGGTGCAATCGTTCCTCAATTGGGGCCTGGCCAGTGCCGGCGCAGCGTTGCTGATCTTCATCACGCTGGTGCTGTTCTACTTCTACCTGAAGCTTCAGCCGGAATCCCCGGTTGGCGCCAGCAATGCGAGGTAAGCCGTCATGCTGCTGACTCCCAATGCCATGAGCCGCAGGATGCGCCTGGGCCTCTACACCACCACCGGCGTGATCGGCGTGTTTTTGCTGCTGCCGATTGTATTCATCGTGCTGCTGTCGTTCGGTTCGTCCCAATGGCTGGTATTCCCGCCGCCGGGCTGGACGCTGAAATGGTACGCGCAGTTCTTCTCCAACGCCGACTGGATGAACGCGGCGATGGCCAGCCTCAAGGTGGCGGTGCTGACCACGGTGTTTGCCGTGGCGCTGGGCTTGCCCACCGCATTCGCGCTGGTACGCGGGCGCTTTCCCGGCCGTGAGTTGCTCTACGGCCTGTTCACCCTGCCGATGATCGTGCCGCTGGTGATCATTGCCGTGGCGGTGTATGCGCTGTTTCTCAAGCTCGGCTACACCGGCACGATGTTCGCCTTTGTGGTCAGCCATGTGATTGTCGCGCTGCCGTTCACCATCATCTCGATCATCAATTCGCTGAAACTGTTCGACCAGTCGATCGAAGACGCGGCAGTAATCTGCGGCGCCTCGCGCCTGCAGGCGGTGTTCAAGGTGACCTTCCCGGCGATCCGCCCGGGCATGGTGGCCGGCGCGCTGTTCGCGTTTCTCGTCTCGTGGGATGAAGTGGTGCTCAGCGTGATGATGGCCAGCCCGACCCTGCAAACCCTTCCCGTGAAAATGTGGACCACCCTGCGCCAGGACCTGACGCCTGTGATCGCCGTCGCCTCGACGCTGCTGATCGGCCTGTCGGTACTGGTCATGGTGATTGCCGCCGTCGCTCGTCGACGCACTGAAACCCGCGCTTGAGCGCCGAGGATTAAGACATGAGTGCAGTGATCAAAGACCCCGCCCAAAACCCTGGCCAACCCCTGGTCAGCCTGCGCAACCTGAACAAGTACTACGGCGAATTCGCCGCCGTGGACAACATCTCGCTGGACATCCAGGACGGCGAATTCCTCACCTTCCTCGGCTCCAGCGGCTCGGGCAAAAGTACCACCCTGTCGATGCTCGCCGGCTTCGAAACGCCGAGCAGCGGCGAGATCCTGGTCAGCGGCCAGTCGCTGGTCAACGTGCCGCCGCACAAGCGCGACATCGGCATGGTGTTCCAGCGCTACTCGCTGTTCCCGCATTTGTCGGTGCGCGACAACATCGCCTTCCCCCTGGCGATTCGCAAACTGGCCAGCGCCGAACGCGAGAAACGCGTCGACGCCATGCTCAAGCTGGTGCAGCTCGAACAGTTCGCGCATCGCCGCCCTTCGCAACTGTCCGGCGGCCAGCAGCAACGCGTCGCCATCGCCCGCGCGCTGGTGTACGAGCCACGCATCCTGCTGATGGACGAACCCCTCGGCGCCCTCGACAAGAAGCTGCGCGAAGACCTGCAGGATGAACTGCGCCAGTTGCACCGGCGCCTGGGCATCACCATCGTCTACGTGACCCACGACCAGGAAGAAGCCATGCGCCTGTCACAGCGCATCGCGATTTTCAGCCACGGCAAGATCGTCGGCCTCGGCAGCGGTTTTGACCTGTACCAGAACCCACCGAACGCGTTTGTCGCCTCGTTCCTCGGCAACTCCAACTTCCTCAAGCTCAAGGCCCAGGGCAATGCCGCGGCGATATTCGAAGGCCAATCGCTGTCGATCCGCCTGACCAGCGGCCTGCACACCGAGCAGGAGGTACTGTTGATGGTGCGCCCGGAAAAAGCCCTCGCCCTCAGTGTCGAGCAAGCCGCCGAGCAGCCCCTGGCAGCGGGTTGGAATGAAGTCTCGGCAATGGTCGGCGAAGTGTTGTTCCTCGGCGAAAGCCAGACCTGCACGGTAAAAACCCTCGGCGGTACCTCGATGACGGTCAAGGCGTTGTCCGCCGCCGGCATGCCGCTGAAAGCCGGCGACCCGGTGCGCGTGCGCTGGGCCACGGCGGATGCGTGCGTGTACACCGAGTGGGCTGAGAGTGACCTGAACAAGGCGGCCGGCTCATTGAGTCACTAGGGACACGCCGAAACAATGTGGGAGCGGGCTTGCTCGCGAATGGGGTGGAACAGTCAACGTCTGCAGCGACTGATCCGGCG
>NZ_JASCPP010000019.1:0-73377 GCF_029959745.1 Pseudomonas sp. PS01298
CGTTGACGGCTGACAATGCCTGCTTCTCGCATCAAGCTGCGAGCCATGAACCGCCCGACATCATGCCCGCCGGCTTGCAGCTGTTTAGCCAAGGTACGAGCGCCCGCAGACTCTCTCGACGCCCTGTGGTGCTTGACCAGCATAGCCTTGAGTTTCTCTCGCTTAGGGCTCACCTTGCCTTGGCGCTGACGCCATGCGTAAAAGCTACTGCGGTTTATTCCGAACACACGACAGCAATCGTTAACGCCGTACTGCTCGCCCAGCTCACAGATCAACGAGAGTGATCTTTGGCGTCCAAAAGCAGGAGAGCACTGGCCTTTTTTAGGATTTCGATATCCCGGTCTCTTTGCCTGAGCAAGGCTTTAAGTTCCTGGATCTCTCGCTGATCCGCGGTAATCGCCTTGGCTCCCACCGGAGTCGAGCCCAAGCGTTCCTTGCGAACTTGATCGACCCAGCGGCGCAAGGCCGTAGGGCCAATATCCAAGCTGGCACAGACCTCGGGAACCGACTGCCCCTCGTCCAGCACCATGCTGGCAGCCTTGAGTTTGAACTCACTTGAATAAGATTTACGCATATCCAAACACCTCAGATTTGGACGCCATCATAGCGCCCGATTGAGGTGTCCAAAATCATTAGGCCAGTTCACTTCGCCACCCAACGCGGGGCAAGCCCGCCCGCCACAGGAAGCCTGTTTGCCACATGAAGCTGTTTGCAGCCACAAGCCTGTTCACCACAGTAAGCCCGCTTGCCTCAACAAGCCCGCTCACCACAGGAAACAGCTCAGCACAAAAAGCCCCGCTTGCTACAGGGCGCTATTCCCCGCTTACAAACGAGCTATCCGCCCGGACACAAAGTGCCCCACATCATTGAACCCCGGCGTGGACGAGTGCCCGGGCGTCACCAGCGAGTCGATGAAGGCTTCATCCTCCGCCGAGATCTTCACGTCGAGCGCGCCGATGTAGGCATCCCACTGTGCTTCCGTGCGCGGCCCGACAATCGCCGAGCTCACCGCAGCATTGTTGAGCACCCAGGCAATCGCAAACTCGACAATCCCCACGCCACGGCCTTGGGTGTACTGCTGGATCTGCTGGGCGATGCGCAACGACTCCACGCGCCATTCGGTTTCCAGGATGCGTTTGTCCTGGCGCGCCGCGCGGCTGCCGGCCTCGGGGGTTACATCCGGCGCGTACTTGCCGCTGAGTACGCCACGCGCCAATGGGCTGTAAGGCACCACGCCCAAGCCATAGGCGGCGGCCGCAGTGATCTGCTCGACCTCGGCCTGGCGATTGACGATGTTGTACAGCGGCTGGCTGATCACCGGCTTGTCCACACCCAGGCGCTCGGCGACGCGAATCACTTCGGCGATGCGCCAGCCGCGATAGTTGGACAAGCCCCAATAGCGGATCTTGCCCTGGCGGATCAGGTCACCTATCGCCGACACCGTGACGTCCAGCGGCGTGTCGTGGTCTTCGCGGTGCAGATAGTAGATGTCGAGATAGTCGGTATCCAGGCGCGTCAGGCTGGCTTCCAGCGCATTGAAGATACGCTTGCGGCTCAAGCCGCTGCGATTGGGCAGGCCGTCGGTGGGGCCGATGGCAACTTTGGAGGCCAGCACCCAATCCTCACGATGGCGCGCAATGGCTTCGCCGACGATCTCCTCGGAGCGTCCGCCGGTGTAGACGTCCGCCGTGTCGATAAAATTGATGCCCTGGTCCCAGGCCTTGTCGATGATGCGCAGCGAGTCCTCGGTGTTGGTCTGTTCGCCAAACATCATGGTGCCCAGGGTCAGGGCGCTGACCTTCAGTCCGGACTGGCCTAATGTGCGGTAAATCATGCAAAGCTCCTCAAGGCAGGGAAACGTGACCTATGCAATACCAGAGAGGGAGGCTCTAGAACAAGCCTGATGTCGCGTTTTGCTGCTCGTATGTGCGTACACGGCCCTACCGCCGATAACACTTGCTTGAGGAGCAAGCGAAATCAGCGGGTGATGATTCAAGGCAATCGCTGAGTATCCAGCAGGTCAGGCGGTATAGAAGGGCGCGCGGACGTCAAACTTACCGTCGAACTGGAATTCCCCGCCTTGGGGATTAACGAAACTGCAATTCAGCTTGCCTTTTGCGTGACCGGTGCCGGGTAATGAATCGAAATGCAGTGTTCCCTTGCGGTGGACATAAAACGTCCACCCAGGCAGGGCGCTGCAATTAACGTACACCCCTTTGGCTTCTGGGCCGATGAAATAGTCATGCTCGGTCAGGTTCTTATCTATTTGAATACTGACAATAAGATTTGAGGGCAGGGGTAGGGCAATGCGCTGCGAGCCAAAAACTTCCCACACGTGCGGAAAGACGGGCGATTCGTGACTGATGATGCCCGCACTCTCGGCGACAAACTGCTTATGTAAAAAAGGGCTGTTGGTGAATTCTCCCTCGAAGGTTCCCGTATTGAGCCTTGGATAGGAAACTCCCTTTAAATGGAGCACGCCGGCAGTCACATCCACATGGTCATTGTTCAATGCTGAGGAGAAGTGAAAGGCTGCTTTCATCTCGTCATTTTGTACGGAAACGGTAATCTTGCCGCTGACAACCGTGTAGACCGAAATCCCTGCGCGATGGGGCGTAAAGACGAAACCAGTGGCCTCGCCGGGGAAGCTGTAGGTGTGGTCCTTGCCATTTTCCTCAAGGCTGGCTGGCAATACCACACTGAGTCCGTAGTAGTTCTGGTGCGGATCGCTGCTTTGCAGTTGTACTCCGCTGAAACGCCATTGGCCGCCCGCTTTGAAAATGTGTTGCCTGTCAGGATCCGATACGAATGAGTGATTATGGCTGCCGCTGAACTTTGCGGTCAGCGTGCCTGTACTGGTGAGTGCCTCTGTCTCAGCTTTCATCTCGATGTTCCTTGCGTAACGTGAAGGGTACCTCGGGATGACTATGCTAATCGGGGTCAACGAACTCAGATACTGTCATAAATGACAGGTTTAAACGGCCGCGTTTTTATCGCCAAATTGTCACTGGTGCGTCGTGTTAAGCAACGACTGGCAGCGCCTCTGCAGAAAATCATGCAGTACTTTCACGCGCTCCGAGACCTGCAGGCGATGAGGACACATCAAGTTGAACGGCGCGGGCTCACCTTGCCAGTCAGTTAAGAGAGGCACCAGCCGGCCTGCTTTGATGTCGCGGGCAACATCCAGGTTGGCCTTATAGGCGATACCGTGGCCGGCCAGGGCCCAGCGCCGCACGATCTCACCGTCATCGCTGAGGTAGTCACCGCTGACCTCGACCTCCTGCAACAGTGCGCCTTGACGGAAATACCAGGTGCTGTTGGCGCGGCCGCGACGCATGTAGCGCAGCGTGCTGTGCTGCGCCAGGTCCGCCGGTGTGCGGGGTGTGCCGTGGCGTGCGAGGTAGTCGGGGCTGGCGCACGCGATGCGGTGGTGGCCGGGCACCACCGGCAGCGCCACCAGGCTGGAATCCTGCGGCACGCCAAAGCGCAGGGCAATGTCAACGGTGTCGCGAAACAGGTCGGCGTTGCTGTCATTGAGCAGCAGTTGCAGGCGGATAGCCGGGTGTTCGACCTTGAATTCATCCAGCCAGCCCAGCAGTACATTGCGCCCGAAGTCCGAAGGCGCCGCCAATTGCAGCAGGCCGCTGAGGCTCTGGCCTTGCTGCTTGATCGCTTGCTCGCCCTCGGACAGTGCTTCCAGCGCCACGCGCACGCTGTCCAGATAGCGCCGGCCTTCTTCGGTGAGGCGCATGCTGCGGGTGGAACGCGCGAGCAGGCGAATACCCAGGCGGGTTTCCAGGCGTTTGAGCGCGATGCTCGCCGCAGCCGGCGTCAGGTTAAGGCTGCGTGCGGCGGCCGAGAGGCTGCCGGTGTCGGCGGTGCGTACAAACACGTCCAGGTCGAGAATCGAGCTCATTTGTAAAAATCCTTTAAAGATCTTGTCGTTTTACCGGGATTTTTCGTCGATTGCCAAGCTGGGAAGATGAACGCTCACTTTCTGACCCAGGACACTTCTTCATGACTTCTTCCCTCAACGGCAAAACGGTGATCGTCATCGGCGGCAGCAGCGGTATTGGCGCCGCCGTGGCCAAGGCCGCCGCAGCACGGGGCGCCCAAGTGGTACTGGCCGGGCGTCGTTTGTCTGCGGGCAACGAAAACGGCCTGCGCAGCGAGCCGGTAGACGTTACCGATGCCGCTTCGCTGCAGCGACTGTTCGAAAGCGTGGGGCGGTTTCATCATCTGGTCTATACATCCGGGCCATCCGTGCGCGCCAAGACGCTGGCCGAGACCGACCTGGATGAGGCCCAGGCAAACTTCAATGTGAAACTCTGGGGTTCACTGCGGGCCATTCAACTGGCGCTGCCGTTTCTCGACGAGCATGGCAGCATCAGCCTGACCTCCGGGCAGTTGGGGCGTAAAGCGGCGGCTGGCCAATTCATCAAGACCGGCATCAACGCCGCGACCGAGGCATTGGGCAAGCAGTTGGCTAAAGAGCTCGCGCCACGGCGCGTCAATGTGATCAGCCCCGGGGTCATTGATACACCGGCCTATGCGGGGTTGACCGAGGAGCAGCGCCTGGCGATGTTCGCCAAGGCCGGCGGCGCCTTGCCGGTAGGGCGTGTCGGGCAGGCTGGGGAAGTGGCGGCGGGGTATGTGCTGGCCATGGAGAATGGCTTCATGACCGGCGCCGTGATCGACATCGACGGCGGCGGCTTGCTCTGACTGAACCGGCAGGAGCCGGCTTGCCGGCGATCGCGCCCTCTGGCGCGTAGCAAGGCTTTGGGCCTTATCGCCGGCAAGCCGACTCCTGCAGGATGAAAGTTACGCCTTCAGGGTTCGCGTCATCCGCAACGCCAGCACGCTGCCCGCCACGATCACCGCCGCCAGCAGGTACAGCGCCACATCCGTGGAGCCGGTGGCATCTTTCACGAAGCCGACGATATACGGGCTGAGGAAACCCGCCATCTGCCCCATGGAGTTGATCAACGCCAAACCACCCGCCGCCGCACCTGCACTGAGCATGGCGGTCGGTACTGGCCAGAACATCGGCAGGCCGGTGAGGGCGCCCATCGTCGCGATGGTCAGGCCGAGGATGGCAATGGCCGGGGTGGTGGCGAAATTCACCGCGATCACCAGGCCGATCGCGCCCATCAACATCGGCACCACCAAGTGCCAGCGGCGCTCTTTGCGCAAGTCCGCCGAACGACCGACCAGCAGCATGAAGACTGCGGCCAGCAGGTAGGGGATCGCGCTGAGCCAGCCAATCACCAGGTTATCGCTGAACCCCAGGTTCTTGATGATCGACGGCAGCCAGAAGTTGATCGCGTACACGCCGCTCTGGATGCAGAAGTAAATCAGGCCGAACGCCCAGATCGCCGGGTTCTTGAACACTTCCGCCAACGAGTCGGTGGTGGTTTTCGGCTTGTTCGCCAGGTCCGTCGCCTGGTCGGCTTCCAGCACCGCGCGTTCGTGCGGCGTGAGCCACTTGGCGTTGGCGAAGCTGTCGCTGAGCAGGAAGTAGGCGAGGGCGCCGAGGATCACGGTCGGGATGCCCTGCAGCAGGAACATCCACTGCCAGCCCGCCAGGCCGCCTTGGCCGGCGGCGAAGTGGTTGAGGATCCAGCCGGAAAACGGGCTGCCGAGCAAGCCGGACACCGGGATCGCCGACATGAACAACGCCATGATCCGCCCACGACGGAAGGTCGGGAACCACTGCGAGAGGTACAGCACCACACCCGGGAAGAAGCCGGCTTCGGCGGCACCGGTAAACAGGCGCAGGGTGTAGAAATGCGTCGGCGTGGTGACGAACAGCAGGCAGGTGGACAAGGTGCCCCAGACGATCATCATCAGCGCGATCCAGCGCCTCGGACCGAATTTGGTCAGCGCCAGGTTGCTCGGCACGCCGCACAGCACGTAGCCGATAAAGAAGATCCCGGCACCCAGGCCGTACACGGTTTCGCTGAATTTCAATGCATCGAGCATCTGCAACTTGGCGAAGCCAACGTTTACCCGGTCGAGGTAGTTGAACAGATAGCAGATGAAAATGAAGGGGATCAGGCGCAGGGTAATGCGCTTGTAGATGGCGTTTTTATCGTCATCGGTGGCCAGTGTGGCAGCGGCGCTCTGTGACATGGGGAGTCTCTCTTTATTATGATTTTTCGCGATGCGCAGGTAACGTTGATCGCCCAAAGAGTCTCAGCCACGTGGCAGGGTGCTGTCTTTGTGCTTGCGCACAGTGAAGCATCAATTGCGCTGTGCTGATGAACAACCTGCGTTTTCAAGCACTTCTTTCAAGGAGATGGCCCCATGTTCGAGCTGGATCATGACCTGGCTCAGGATATCGTCGATCGCACCATGGCGATCCTGCCGCACAACGTCAATGTCATGGACAGCCAGGGCCTGATCCTTGGCAGCGGTGAACCGGAGCGCATCAATACCCGCCACGAGGGCGCGCAACTGGTCCTGGCCAATGGGCGCGTGGTCGAGATCGACGGGCAGACCGCCAAGCACCTCAAGGGCGTGCAGCCGGGCATCAACCTGCCGCTGATGCACGACCAGCGTCTGATCGGCGTGCTGGGCATCACCGGTGAGCCGGAAGGCCTGCGCACTTACGCCGAGCTGGTGCGCATGACCGCCGAGATGCTTGTCAGCCATCGGCACCAGCAGGTCGAACAGCAATGGCGACGCCAGCGCTGCGATGACTTGCTGGCCTTGCTGCTCGCCGACACTGGCGACTCGCCGCGCCTGGTGGACGAGGCGCAACAACTGGGCCTCAAGCCGCAGCTGCCACGCACCCCGTACTTGTTCGAGCTGGGTGTGGGGCAATCGGCGGAGGCGTTGAGTGCCTGGCTGACCTCGCGCTATCCGGACAGCTGGTGTGTCAGCTCGGCGCAGTTTTCGCTGCTGTGGTGTCGGCCTGCCGCGCTGCAGGTCGACAATCCGCGCTTGTTGGAAAAGCTCGAAGGCCTGGGTTGGCACATTCTGCGCGTGGCCGTGGGTGGGCAAGCCGATGGCTTGGCGGGGCTGCGCCGCTGTTACCGGCGTGTCGGTGATCTGCTCGCGTATGGGCGCGATATCCTGCCGCAATCGCGGCTGCTGACCCTCAACCGTTATCGCCTGCCCGTCATGCTCTGGCGCCATCGCAACGATGATGCCCTGGACGAATTGCTCAAGCCGCTGCACAAGGTGCTGGCCAAAGACACCAACGGCCAGTTGCTCGCGACCTTGCGCAGTTGGTGCGACCACGACGGGCAAAGCCAGGCGTGCGCCGACGCCCTCGGCATTCATCGCAATAGCCTGCGTTATCGCATGGAGCGCATCGCTGAGCTGAGCGGCGTTGATCCGCTGACCCTGGACGGCATGCTGGCTCTTTACCTTGGCGTACAGCTGCTGCCCCAGGCTTTGTCGGAATGAACAACAAACCTGAGCCAGACTTGTGCATCGGACCGGCGTCATTCCCGAAGCCAACTGGCAGCATGGGCGTCATAAAAACCGGAGAAAGCCCATGAAAATCATCATCGCCCCCGACTCGTTCAAGGACAGCCTGAGTGCCGAGGGCGTCGCCCAGGCCATTGCCGCCGGGCTGGCGCAGGTCTGGCCGGATGCGCAGAGCGTCTTGTGCCCCATGGCGGACGGTGGTGAAGGGACGGTGGATGCGGTGCTCGCGGCCTGCAACGGCGAGTTGCGGCGCCAGGCGGTGCGGGGTCCGTTGGGGGCCACGGTGCAAGCGCGTTGGGGCTGGTTGGCTGACAGCCACACCGCGATTATCGAAATGGCCGAAGCCAGCGGCCTGCAACTGGTGCCGCCGGGCCAGCGGGACGCCTGCAGCAGCAGTACGTTCGGCACCGGTGAGCTGATCCGCGCCGCCCTCGACCTGGGTGCCCAGCGCATCATCCTGGCGATTGGCGGCAGCGCCACCAACGATGGCGGGGCCGGCGCGATGCAGGCGCTCGGCGTGCAACTGTTCGACGCCGATCACCAGGCCCTCGCACCCGGTGGCCTGGCCTTGGCTGGACTGGCGCGGATCAGCCTGGAGAACCTTGACCCACGGCTGGCGCAGGTACGCTTTGAAATCGCCGCCGATGTGAATAATCCACTGTGCGGCCCCCACGGCGCGTCGGCGATATTCGGTCCGCAAAAAGGCGCCAATCCCGAGCAGGTGCAACAGTTGGACGCCGCCCTCGGGCACTTCGCCGACCAGTGCGCCCAGGTGTTGCCCAAGGATGTGCGCGATGAGCCCGGCAGCGGCGCCGCCGGCGGCCTGGGTTTTGCCGCCAAGGCGTTTCTCGGTGCGCAGTTCCGGGCCGGGGTGGACGTGGTCGCCGAGCTGGTCGGCCTGGACGCCGCCGTACGGGGCGCCGACCTGGTGATCACCGGTGAAGGCCGCTTCGACGCCCAGACCCTGCGCGGCAAAACTCCGTTCGGGGTCGCGCGCATTGCCCGCCAACATGGGGTGCCGGTGATTGTCATCGCTGGCACCCTGGGCGATGGCTACGAACAGATGTACGCCCATGGCGTGAATGCCGCGTTTGCCTTGCCGTCGGGCCCGATGAGCCTGGAGCAGGCCTGCAGTGAAGCCCCGCGATTGTTGGCCGAGCGCGCGGCGGATATTGCGCGGGTATGGCGCACGGCTGCCGGGCGCTGACTTGAACCCTTGAACATGGGACAATCCGCGCCTTTTTGACACGGAGAGTCCCCATGCTGCGCCCCGCATTCCTGGCCATGCTGCTGGCTGGTATCAGCCCTCACGTCCTCGCTCGACCCGCGACTGAAACCGTACCGCTGCTGCGGGAAATCAAAAACTGGGTCACCGGTTGCGACAACTTGCGCAATTGCCACGCGCTCAGTTCACCCAGCGGCGTCGATGAAGAAGACTACAGTTCGCTGACCCTGCATATCTTTCACCAGACAGGCCCCGAAGGGTACTTGCGCCTGCGCTTTGATCACCGCGGCGAAGACCTGGATCTTTCCACCTTGCTGCTGGATGGCCACCCCTTGGGGCAGGCATTGACGCGCGACTTGCATGTGGAGCTGGACGATGAAGGCGGCGACCCCGAGATGCACTTCTACAGCGTCATCGAGGACGCGCCGGCGCGGCGCTGGTTGCAGCGGTTGCGCAATGGCCAGCGCCTGCAGTTGCCCGGCGATGAAAACGCAAAGGTGTCGCTGAGCGGGCTGAGTGCTTCGCTGTTGTTGATGGACGCGGTGCAGGGCCGGGTAGACAACGTCACCGCGCTGGCCCGGCCGGGCAAGGCCGCTGCCAGCGAGGTGCCGGCTCGCCAGCCGACCCCGGTGCTGCGCAAGTTCCCGACCGCCCCCGCACTGACCGCGCAAGAACAGGCCGGCCTGGCTGCAGCGGCGATCAAGGCGCTGACCAACACCGACACTGAAATGAAACCCGACGCCGAGGCCGGCGCCTTGAGTGCCGACCAGGCCATGATGGTGGTGCGCACTGACTGCGCGGCCTACAACTGCGAGTACGAAATCAGCAGCCGTGAGCGCAAGCCGCCTTACACCGAAACGTTGCTGAGCATTCAGCCTTTGCCGTTGGACGGCGCCGCGTTCGAAGGCTCCGTGGGGTATGACGAAACCACCGGCACCTTGAGTTATTTCTACAAGCTGCGCGGGATCGGTGATTGCGGTGCGGGCGGGGTCTGGGTCTTTGACGGCAAGGCGTTCCAGTTGCGTGAGTTTAAGATGATGCCGCGCTGCACCGGGACCCCCTACGGGGATTGGCCGGCGTTGTGGACAACCCTGCCGGCGCCCTAGCCAGGCAGCGCGCGTTGCCTCTACACTGGTCGGCCACGTGTCTTTCCAAGGATGAAACACCATGCACGCCCCTGAACCGCATATCGTGATCCAGCGCTTTGGCGAAACCCACCTCGAAGGCGTGGCTGCGCTCTATAACGATCCGGCCGTGTGCCGACAGGTGCTGCAGATGCCGTTTCAGTCGGTAGAGGCCTGGCGCAACAAGCTGGTCACCGACAATGAGCGCCGGCTACAACTGGTCGCCGTGCACGGCGGCGAGGTCATTGGCCAGCTGGGCCTGGAACAGTACCCGCGCGTGCGCCGTGCGCATGTCGGCTCGTTTGGCATGGGCGTGGCGCCGGCCTGGCAGGGCAAGGGCGTCGGTTCGCGCTTGTTGGCCGCCGCGCTGGACGTGGCCGACAACTGGATGAACCTGCGCCGCGTGGAACTGACGGTGTACGCCGACAACGAAGCCGCGCATCACCTGTATCGCAAGTTCGGCTTCGAAGTCGAAGGGCGCATGCGCGACTACGCCCTGCGTGACGGTGTTTTTGTCGACACCTTGAGCATGGCGCGCCTGCGCCAATCGGCTTAATCCTGCAGTGCAAACGCCACCGCAGCCTGCGCATGCAGCTCGGTAGTGTCCAACAGCGGCAGCGTGCTGTGCTCGGGCTTGACCAGCAGGCTGATTTCCGTGCAACCGAGGATGATCGCCTGGGCGCCCCGTGCGGCCAGGCCTTCGATCACCCGCAGGTAGACCGCGCGTGACGCATCGCTGATCACGCCGACACACAATTCGTCATAGATGATCCGGTGCACGGCCTGGCGCTCGTCGGCGTCCGGCACCAGCACGGTCAGGCCCTGGGCGGCGAGGCGCGTCTTGAGAAAGTCCCGCTCCATGGTGAACGCCGTGCCGAGCAAGCCGACGGTCAGCGTGCCGGCGGCCACGGCAGCGGCGCCGGCCGCATCGGCGATATGCAGGAAGGGAATCGACACCGCCGCCTCGATGCGCGGCGCGACCAAATGCATGGTGTTGGTACACAACACCACACACTCGGCGCCCCCGGCCTGCAGGCGAAGCGCGGCATCTTCGAGGATCAGCGCGGCGTCATCCCAGCGCCCGGCATGCTGGGCTTGTTCCATCGGGCCGAAATCCACGCTGTACATCAACAGTTGCGCCGAGCGCAGCGGGCCGAGCTGGTCGCGCACGCGCTGGTTGATGATGCGGTAGTACTCGGCGCTGGACTCCCAGCTCATGCCGCCGATAAGGCCGATAGTGCGCATGCGATGCTCCTGACAAGGAAAGTCGCTTCACCTTACCCAGCGGCTGCCGATTAGTCATACGCAGTTGCCAACTCATTCACCATAGCAGTTCAAATAACGGCGCTTGCCGATCGCAGCCAGCGTGCTGGGGGACTCGTCCATACCTGTAAGAAATGACAGTATATTTCGAATCAATGCGCGTATCTAATCAACAGTGGCGAGCAATCAATACACCTGCCAGACCGCTGGGACGGGAGGGGTAGGGATGGCGGTTCACCCCCCCCACACTCTGAGAGGCATTGTCCGGGTCGACTTAAGGCAATGCCCACATTTCAAGAGATTAGCTTCAAGTAAGATCAGGCCGGTTGAAGAAACTACGATCTATTCTGCTTCGTCGTGACGGCAGGCGTTGCAGCCGGAGCCCAATCTTATAAAAAGTTGATTCAGGAGGAATCCCTCATGGCATCGCAACCCTGCGAAGGCGATCCCGGCACCGGCCAACGCGATCACTTATCACCGACACCGCTCATTATTCCCGAAATCCATCTGCCTTTCGCTGGTCCGCCACCGCGTTCCGACTGTGAGCCGTTGCGTGCACATGCTCTCGCCTGGGCGCAGCGGTATGGCTTGATCGGACGCCGCGGTGCGCATCGGTTGAGTACCACTGCGCTGCTCGAACTGGGCATTGCGCTGTGCGGAAGGGCGCCCACGCCACAAGCCGAGATTCTGGTCTGCTGGTACCTGTGGGCGCTGATCCTCGATGACCGAATCGATGATGGCCCTTGGGCGGAAAAAGGTGCACTGGATCGTTTCATCACCGCAGTACAGGCTTTGACCGACGGTTGCGAGGCTGATCCTGCAGCTGAAACCAGCCGTTTTGATGACCCGATGCTCAGTGTTCTGGTCGATGACCTGTGGCCTCAGACCCAGCGCTTGGGGGACGACCATTGGCGAAATAGGCTCGTGCGGCATTTGATCCAACATCTGCGAGCGCAGTCGACGCTGGTCCGCGTGCGGGAAACCGACACGGCGCTCACGTTGGCCGAGTACCTGCCTTTGCGCCGTAACTCTTTCGGCGCACTGTTCTTCTTTGATCTCATCGATGCGGCTGAAACGCTCGATCCGTACGCGGATGCAGCGGACACCGAATGGTGGAACACGCTGCGTGAGCACGCTGCCGATATAATTGCCTGGACGAACGACATCCATTCGATTGCCAAAGATGTGGTGTGTGGTGAGCGCTTCAACCTGGTGTCGATCCTTGCCGATACCAGAAGCCTGGACTGGCCTGCCGCGATTGAATCGGCCCATCAGATGGTGAACACGGCGGTTACGCAGTTCACCGCGGTCGCCGCCCAGCCTGCGAATCATCGGCGGTCCGCCGCGACTGACCCCGATCGGCTGCGCCAGGTTGTCCGGGCGGCGGGCGACTGGCACCGGAGCGTTTCTCGCTATCACCTGCAAGCTGCCGACGCTTCGGCACAGGATAACCGGCAAGTGGATCTGAAACTGACCCCGCCGACCCTTAAATTCCGTCAATTCGAAGTCGACCCGTACCCATTGTATGAGCGTTTGCGTACCTCGCTACCGATCGTTTACGACGAGCCCACCGATGTGTGGCTGGTCAGTCGGTATGTGGATGTGAAGGCGGCGCTGACCCATCCTGGGGCGAGCAACAACAACTACAGTTGGCAGATTGGACCGTTGCTGGGACACACAATTGTCACTATGGACGGATGCGAGCACGCTCAGCACCGAGCGTTGCTGAGTCCATCGTTTCGCAGCAATGCCCTCGCGGCGCTTGAGACCTCCATCATCGCGGTAACCACAGACCTTCTGGCGCAAATGCAGGGTCGACCTCAGGTGGACCTCATTGCCGATTTCACCGCGGCACTGCCCGTGCGGGTGATGGCTCGCGCACTGGGTCTCCCGGCTGAAACCCGCGAGGAAGTGGAGCGGCTTAAACGTTGGTGTGCCGTGGGCTTTGCTTATATGGGCAACTATCGACAGGACCCGGCACTGTTGACCGGTGGGTTATCCAACCGAGACAGTTTCTACGACTTCATCCAGCCACACATCGACGCCCGCCGTTCTGAACCCTCAGATGATTTGATTTCGCAGCTCCTGGCGGCTCAGATCGACGGCAAGCCGTTGTCGGAGACGTTCGTCCGATCCTACTGTGCGATCCTGATGACGGCGGGTAGTGAGACCAGTCACGGTGCGCTGGCGAATCTGATTGTCAACCTGCTGAACGAGCCGGGTGTCAAAGACGCGGTGATGACCAATCCAGAGCTGATGGATAATGCGCTCGCCGAAACCCTGCGACGCAACCCGCCTTTGCAACTTGTACTGCGGGAGGCCCGTGAATCGCTGGAGCTGCCGTCGGGAACGATTCCTGCCGGAGCGACCCTGGCCTGTCTGATCGGCTCGGCCAACCGTGATCCAGACCAATTCACCGATCCGGACACTTTCAACATGTCGCGCACCGAACACGCAGCCAGCCATTTCGCCTTTGGCGCGGGGCGCCACTTCTGTCTGGGCTCAATGCTGGCACGGATGGAGATCACGATCAGCGCTCGCATGCTGCTACAGGCCTTTCCAAACCTGCACTGGGCTCCTGGGTTCAAGCCTACCGAGCACGGATTCCTCAATCGATGCCCTGGGCAACTGGAGGTCACACTATGAGTACTACTGACTTCACTGAGGAACCCGGCTACACCAGCAGTTATCTTGCCGATCAGCACGCAGGCCAATTGGCCCGTTTACGCACCCTGGAGCGTGCCTTTGACCCCTTGAGCCAGGAGGTTTTTAATCAGTTGGATCTTGCGCACACGCCCGCCATCCTCGATCTCGGCGCCGGTGCCGGATCCCTCGCGAGATGGCTGAGCAAGCGATATCTCGACGCGACGGTCACCGCCACTGACATCGATACCCGATTCCTGGCCGATATTCCCGGCATTCGGGTGCTGACCCACAATGCGGCGACTGATGGTTTTCCTGCTGCCTCCTTTGACGTGGTGCATGCTCGGGCGCTGCTGTGTCACCTCAGCGAACGCGAAGAAATCTTGACGCGAGCCGCAACCTGGGTCCGCCCTGGCGGTTGGTTGGTGATCGAAGACGTGAGTCTGCAACCGAGCTTGAGCACTGCGAACCCGCTGTTTCGAAAAGTCGCCGAGGCCGGAGTCACCCTCCTGGAGCAGACCATCGGCTCCAACATGCGCTGGGCTGATACGCTTGCCGCTGGATTACGTGCTCGGGGACTCTCCAGCGTCGGGCAGCGTACCCTCGAAGGTCGAATCGGTGACAACAGCCTCGCCGATGCCTTTTGGGCTGCAACCACCGCCCAGGCTGGACCGGCGCTGCTGAAACTGGCGTTACTCACTCAAGACGACCTTGACGCCATGGCCCGCCTGCGTGCCGATCCAGGGTTCGACGAGGCAGCGCTGACGTTCGTCAGCGCCTGGGGGCAAGTCCCCTTACCTGAGTAAACCTCGCGCACTGAAAGCAGTGTGCGGGGGAGGGCATGCGTAATTGCACGGAAGGGAATGCACAATGAACAATGATGTAGTGTTAGTTGACGCCCAGGATGTACAGATTGGAGTGTGTGACAAACGCACAGCACACCTGGGAGCGGGAAAGCTTCATCGCGCATTTTCAGTGCACCTGATCGACAGCGACGGGCGTCATCTACTTCAGCGTCGTGCCGCCGGAAAAATGCTCTGGCCAGGGTTCTGGTCGAATGCGTGCTGCAGTCATCCGGCTCCGGGAGAGACTATCCTGGATGCCGCAGCTCGTCGTCTGCGTGAGGAATTAGGCGTCACGGCCTCGTGCCGTTTTTTATACAGTTTTGAGTACCATGCGCGCTTTGGTTCAATCGGCGCGGAACACGAATTTTGTCATGTATTGGTTGCGCAATCTGACGCTTTGGTCAGCCCGGCACTTGAAGAAGTCAGCGAGATCAAGTGGTGGACACGAGCCGAAATATCCGCGCGCCTTTCAGAATCGCAAGAACAGTTCACTCCCTGGTTTCGAATGGAGTGGCGTCAGCTTTTATCGGAGCATCCCTCTTTCGATACACCTGTATTGCAGGCCTGATCAAGCCGCAATGGGCGTCAGGCAAATCCCCTGAAATCCTTAATCCCAGGCGAGAATCTTGCGCGTGCTGCAGGGTGTACCTGCAGCACGCACCACCGTCATGACAGGTATAAACCTGTTAATTCTAACAGTAGACGGTAAGCGTTTTGGCGCTGTTAATGGAGGTCAGGCCTATTCCATGCGGCCTGATCCATTGATACGAGGAGGATTGCCAGATGCCAAATACCTACGAGTTTCTCAGCTTCGACGCCCTGCCTGCGGTCACGGTTACCGAGACAGACGATAAACTCACGATCACCGCGCCGGCGATTCCTGGCCTTGATGAGAAACAGGAAGTGGTGTTCTTCCTGCGTAAGCCGACGGGTCATGGAATTGCGATCTACCTGACCTTGCAACCAGACAACTTGAAGCGGCCAATGGTGATTGAGCTTGATAAGAGCCAGCTTCCCAAGACGAAGGAATTGCATATCGACTACGGCGCTTACGTTAACAGGCGCGCCGTTCATCGATCAGCCGTGGCGCAATATCCCGCCGCTGAAACGCCAGCCCAGGGCTGACACGTCAACCGCACCTTCCATTGCATTCCACGTTGAGGCCGGGGCGCCCGGGTTGGAGTTGATCCAACGGTCAGCGACGAGCCGCGCCTCACGCTGGTGTTTAGTCATACGCTGAGTGGCCGCATCTGCCATGATCAGGCTTCGCAATCTGGCTCACCCAAGGAAATCCGCAATGGACGATGTACAGCAACTGGGCGAGATGCTTCGTCATTACGCTGATAGCGAAGCGCACAAAAAACAGCAATTTGACCTGCAGTCGGCGCGCTGGACGCACAAGCTCAGCGAGTTGTTCGGGCAGATCGAGCAGTGGCTCGAACCGGTCAAGCAGGTGGGGTTGCTCGAAGTCCACCGTGAGCCCTATGTGGCCAGCGGGCCGAGCGTGCCGGTCGAGGCCTCGACCTTCAAGACTGAGAAGCTGACCGTGCAGATCACCGGCAAACCGGTGGAGTTCGTGCCGGACGTGATGGGCGTGGGCGGCTTGATTTCCGTGGCCGTGATGGGCCTGACCGCTGCGCGCCACGGCAGTGTGTCGCTGGTGCTGGCGGCGGATAAAAATGACTGGATCTGGAAGAAAACCAACGGCCTGAAAGACCCGGACACTTTTGCCTTCGACGCCAACTTCCTCGCCTCGCAATTGCAGAGCCTGATTCCGCGCGAACGCGGCTGAGGCACACGGCCCTCGCCGGCACGTCGGTGCCGACTGAGGACGTGTCTATTTCAGCGCCGGGTCGCCGGGGTTGAGCGCCTTCCAGCTTTGCAGCACGGCCTGCGCCTTGGGTTCCTGGCCATTTTCCAGGTAGTACTGGATCAGCGACAGCCGCGCAGTGCGGTGATAGGGCTGACGCTTGAGCAGGTCTTCCAGTTGCTCGCAGGCTGGCTCGACCTCACCGATGTCATGCAGGGCCACGGCCAGTACGTACGCAAACTGGGCGTTGGCCGGGTCCAGTCGTGCCGCTTGGCGCAGGTAGGGCATGGCCTTGGCGGTGTCGCCAGCGCGAATCCGCATCAAGCCCTGGGTGTGCTGCAACAGCGGCGCGTCGGGGTGCAGTGCCAGCTGCTCGGCGATCAACGCGCGTGCTTCGTCGGCGCGGCCATTGGCTTCAAGCCACTGGGCGAGGGTCACCAATGCCGGGAAAAAGTCCGGATCGCGCAATAACGCGGCGCGCAACTGCGCCTCGACCCGGTCGCCACGGCCGCTGGCCTGGTAGAGCATCGCCAGGTTGAGGTTGGCTTCGGCGCGTTCCTGCAGGCTCAACTGCACCTGTTCATATTCGGCGATGGCCTTGTCCCAGGCCGGGCCCTGTCCCGGCACACTGAGCAGATCGCGCGCGGCGAGGATGCGCACGGCGCGCACCGGATCCTTGAGCAATGGCCCATACAGCGCGACACGCTCCGGTGGCGGCAACAACGCGCTGACCGCACGCACGGCACTTTCGCGCACCTGCGGGGCGGCGTTGGCCAGGTCCCTGGTTGCCAGCTTCAGCGCTTGTTCGCTGGGGTAATTGGGCAACTCCATCAACATCGTCGCGCGCTGGATCGCCGGCAGGTTGCTGCGCGCCAGCTGGTCATACAGTGCCTGGGCCGCACCGGGCTGGCCCCCGCGAATCAGCGCCATGCTGTCCGCGTAGCTGGGAGCGCGCAGCACGTCACGCGCGCCGGCGGGGATGCTGAAGCTGTGGTCGTGCCGCAAATCGTTGCCCATGTAGAACTTGCCGGGCATATGGCAATCGACGCAGAACGAACCGGGTTGCCCAGGTGGCAGCCGCGTGTGTTCGCTGGACTCGTAGTTTTTTGCCTGCAAGCCACGCCCGGCCACCGTAGCGATCGGGGTTTTGCCTGCCGGGTTATGGCACTGCAGGCATACGCCATTGCCTTGGGCCTTGAGCTCGGCGCTGTGGGGGTTGTGGCAATTGCTGCAGCGCACGCCTTTTTCGGCCATTTTGCTTTGGGCGAAGGAGCCGTGTTCAAACACTTCATCCTTGATCTTGCCGTCCAGGGCATACAGCTCGCGGGTCAACACGCTGGGCAGGTAGTCGTCCATCAGGCGCTTGCCCACGGTGAAACCATCGCCCAGCGGCGCACGGCGTGCATGGCAGCGGGCGCAGGTTTCGAGTTCGACGGTGGCGTCCTTGTCTTTCAAATCCACGGCAAACCCGGCGTGCACCGCATCAGTGTTTTTGGCGGTCCACTGCAGGTGGTTGGAGGCCGGGCCATGACAGGCCTGGCAGCCCACGCCGAGGCTGTTCCATTGACTGTTAAAGCGGTTGTTGAGCGCATCGAAGTTGCGTTTGTAGCCGGTGGTGTGGCATTCCACGCACATGAAGTTGGCGTTCTGGTTGGGTTTGCTCCAGTGCAACGGGTTCTTGAAGTTGACGCCCTGGCCTGGATAGAGATGAAACCAGCGGCCTTTCTGTGTATCCCAGGCCACGCCCAGGGCCTGCAAGCGACCGTCGCCGACTTCGAGCAGATATTGCTGCAACGGCGCGATGCCAAAGGTGTAGGCCACCTTGAAGTCGGCCGCCTTGCCATCGCTGCCCGGCGTGTTGACCCAGAACTCATCGCCGCGTTGATAGAACCGCGTGGTTTCACCTTCGGCACTGAACGAGGCGTTGTTGAAATCCGCCGGGACCGTCTGCGGCGTGGCGGGCTGCATCGCCAGTTGGTGGTGCGAGCCTTGCCAGTCCTTGGCCTGGGCCTGGTGGCAGCCCTGGCACTGCTGCTCGTCGACCAGTTGCGCAGGGGGCGTGCTGACCACCGGTTTGGTCGCCGCCACGGGCGCCGGAGCCGGTAACCGAGGCGCGCTGGCCTGCAGGAAAAACCAGATCCCGGCCATGGCCGCCAACAGCAGCACAATCAGCACGGGGTACAGGTAACGACGGGGCGAATCACGGTGGGGTACAACAGGTGCTGGTTTGGGCTTGGGCATTCCGACTTCCGCTGTCTTGATGCATGGACGCTCTACGGCGTGCTTAAGCTCCGTGCAGCTTTGACGCTGGCCACAGTCCTGTCAAACGGGCAGGTGAAAAAAGCACTATTTCGCCAGGATTGGCTATACCTACAGCTCAGTGTTTTGACGAAGACCGCCAGGGAGTTCAATGATGAAACTAAGGCTAATGATCAGCACCGTGTGCATCGCAACCCTCGCCATGAGCGGTTGCGCCAGCAAGGTCACGCAACCGGATGAGTACTCGGGCTTTCTCTCCGACTACAGCCAGCTCAAGGAGGCCCAGTCGCCTTCGGGGGCCGAAGTGATGCGCTGGGTCGATCCCAAGCTGGATCTGAGTCGCTATAACGCGGTGTACATCGAACCGACGCAGTTCTACCCCAAGCCCCAGGCCACCGCGAAAATCCCGGACAGCACCCTCAATGGCATCAACACCTACTACAACCAGGCGCTCAAGCGTGAGCTGGCGAAGTCGTTGCCGCTGGCCAATGCCCCCGGCCCTGGCGTGATAGTGGTGCGTGCGGCGATCACAGCGGTAAGCAGCAAGACAGAGTCCCTCAAGCCGTATGAGTACATTCCGGTTGCCCTGGTGGCGGCGGCGGTGAGTACCGGCACCGGCATCCGCGACCAGGAAACCACCCTCGGCACCGAGGCGCAGTTCCTCGACGGCGCCAGTGGCAAGGTGCTCGCCCAAGTCGTGCGCAAAGGCACCGGTAAGCCACTGGCGAACGACTCGCAGGTGATGAAGGCCGACGATGTCAAAAGCGTCATTGATGGCTGGGCATCGGACCTGCATCAGTCTTACCTGAAGCTGAAAAAGCACTGACGCTTAAAACGCATTCCTGGCCGGTTTGTTGTAGTAGCTGAGCAGGGCATCGTAGCGGCGGGTGACGAGGTAATAGTCGTCACTCAGTTGCTGCGGTGGGGCGTGTTCGTGCCAGTGTTGGGTGAGCGTGCGCAAGGCTGAGAGGTACGCGTCGGCCGGCTCGTTCAGGGTGTACCAGAGAAAATGGGCTTCTTCGTCGAGCTTGTCGCCCGGATGGGTACGCACATAGGCCCGGGCGCTGTCTGCCGCCTGTTGCACGGTGTCGGCCAAGGCTGCCACGGCAGGCGGCGTCAGGCTGGCGTTGCGCATGCCTTGCTCGATCTGGTTCACGGCCTGGCGCGCGGCGATCATGTAATTGAGCACCTGCCAGTGCATGTCCCGGCCGAAGCGTGCCTCGATCAACGCCAGCTGCGCCGGGCGCACCGCCATGTCGGCCTGCTCCAGCGGCGTGCGCAGCGCGGTCGAGGCCGCCAGGTAGTCCTGGCCTTTCTCGGCCAGTTGCAACGCATACTGTTTTCTCACGGCTTCGACGAGGATTTGCTGCGCGGCAGACGCCCACTCCGGCAGCGTGACCCGATCAGCCAGCGAGGTGAAGCTGTTCAGGCTGGCCGCGTAGGTCGCGGCGGGCCCGAGCAGTGGGCTGTCGGGTTGCTGGCGCCGCAGTTTCAGGGTGTACAGCTCAGAGCAGACCGACGCGCGGATGTAGCGGGCATCGGGCTCGTTGCGGTCGCCGAATTTATCGTAGCTGCGCACTTCCTCCTGCCCGGTACTCATGAAGTAGTAGGCCAGGCGTGTTTCGCGATCGACGCGGTTTACGCAATCAATGATCGGCGCAATGGCGCTGGCCGCCGCGGTGTAGGGGCTGTCGCGCTGGTCGAGCCACAATTGCGCGTATTGCAGCGGTTTGGTGGCGCCGGCTACGCCGAGCAAGCCCAGGCCGAGCACCAGGCCGATAGGCACCAGCCATTTCGGATTCATTGCGTAGCCTCCTGTCCATACCACTGCGCCTCGGTGGCGGGGGCCTGGCACGCGGTGTCGGTGCGCGGCATGCGACTGCACAGGCGTTCGGTCCAGGGTTGCAGGCCCTGGTTGCGGGTGACGCGGTGCTGGCTGTCGAGCAGGGCCAGGCCCGCGTACAGCACAATCCCCAGGATCACCAACAGTGCCATGCCCAGTGCGGCCCAGCGCGGATTGCGCGCGGTCCACGGGGTGTGGCTGTTCATCAAGGGTCGCTTGATCACGCCGATAAGCGCCAGCACCGCCACCAGTGTCAGGCTGGCAAGCGGGCTGAAGACATACTCCAGCGTGGCCGCGAGGATCAGTCCAGGCACCAGGTCCCGTATCGGCAACAATGGCAAGTGTGTAGGGCTGAGCCAGCGGGGCAGGCGTTGACTGAGCTGCTCATCCAGCACGCGGTACTGATGGGCCAGCGGGCGCCAGGCCTGCCAGGCCACGCCGGCGCCGATCACTGCCGCGAATGCCCACAACACGCCGTAGCCCAGCGTCGGTACCACGTTGCCGGCCAGGGTTTCGGCCTTTGCCAGCGCGCCGACCAGGCAACTCAGCACCAGCGCGACGATCCACGGCCAGGTGTCCATCGCCGTGTCCCAGCCTTGCCAGAAATACACAGTGCCGCCGGGCATCGCCTCGGCCTCGGCCACGTGGTCGGCGTAGATGTCGGCGCTGAGCGCCTGGCAGGCTTTCCAGTCGTGTTCGTTGAAGCGCTGGGCGAAGGCACGCCGCTGGCCCAGGCTCAGCGGTGCCAGCAGCAACCGCGCGGCCCGTTGTTGCGGGGTGTTGGGGGCTTCGGCCGCCAGGGCACGCTGGCGCGCCATGACGATTGGCGCTTGCTGGCGCCGCAACAGCAGCGTCCACTCGTCTGCCGGGCACTCATGGCCCGCGCCGCCGTGCCAGTGCTGGCCGGCGCAGACTGCCTCGAATACGGCGCTCGACCAGTAGTGACTCTGCGCCAGCAGCCGCGCCAGCCACTGGTTGAACCACTCGGCATGTGGGTGATTGTTCACCCAAGGGTGCTCGTCGCGCGCTGCATAAGCGGCCAGGAACGCCGCCTCATCCTTGTGCTCCAGAGCCTCGCGCAGCGGTTGCTGCAAGGCCGCGCGGTGCTTGCGCTCGAGCTTCCCGACCAGCTCGGCGGGCAACTCCAGGCGCTGCCAGGCGGTCAGCCAGTTGAACGTTTCAAAGGCCCAGCGCGTGTCTTCGGGGTTGAGGTCGCCTTCGATGTCGCGCAGCAGCAGGTGGATTTCGAAGTGCAGGGCGCCGCCATTACCGAGCGCCGCCTGGTAACGCTCGGCCAGGGTCTCGCCATGGGTCTCGATGATGACTTCGTCGGCTTCCTGCGGGTCCTCGCTCCACGTCAGCGCGGCCTCATAGGCTTCGCGCAGGCGCTGGAAACCCTCGGGGTCGTCATCCGGCCGGGTCTTCTTCAGCAGCGCCGCGTAAGTGCGCTTGATCGTGCGGCTATCGGCATCCGGCGGCAGGCCAAGGACATTCCAGCAAGTCATGTGCGGTGCAACTCCCTAAACAATCGCGCGCACATTACCTGTTTTACGGGGTGATAAACCAGCGGTAGTAGGGGTTGGCGCTGTCTTGCTGCAATACATCGCGAATATCCCGGCCCCAGGCATCGCGGTCGCCGTCGTAGGCATGCAGGCTCGCGCGGTAGAACTGCAGCAGGCGTTGCTGCTCGGCGGCCACGGTGCGGGTGAAGGCTGCATCGGCGTTGACCAGCGGCGCCGGCACCCGCAGGTCGAGCAACGCCGGCAGCACCCGCGTGATCTCCTTGCTGCGCACCCATGGCGCGTATTCGATGCGCGGCTGGTCGTCGGTGACCGGCAATGCATCGGCGGCAAAGCGCTCAAGACCCTGGCGGTCGGTGACCCAGGTGGCCAGCAGCGTGGCCGCCGAATCGATACCGACGTCCGCCAGCGCGCTGCTGACGCCGGGTTGCGCAAACCGTTGGCGAATGCGTTCGGCATCCAGTTCGATGGGGTCGCGGGAGCCCACCAGCAACATCTCGTGGAATTCACTGGTCCACAGCGAGGCGTACGGGAATACGTTGAGGAAACTGCGCACCAAGGCACGGGAATCGTCGATATTCTGCGTCGGCAACGGCAGCCATTGCGCCAGCAGGCCCTGATTGCCCAGGCGCGTGGCCGCCAGTTGGTAGAAGTCCTGGGAATACAGGTTGACCACGCCGGCGGCGGAGGGCGGCGGCGGCTCCAGGGTGATCAGGTCATAGGTTTGCGGGTTGCGCAGCAGTTCCTGGCGACCGTCGCGCAGGCGCACCTCCACGCCCGGGTCACTCGCGGCGTTGTAGTTGCCCTTGAACAGCGGCGCGGCTTGCACCACGCCCGGCAACAACTCGGCAACCACACGCTGCTCCAGGCCCGGATAGCGCAACAGCGCACCGGCGGTGATACCGGTACCGAAGCCGATTACCAGCGCCGATTTGGGCTCGGCGTTATGAATCAACAACGGCAACAATGCCTGGATGCGCATGTAGCGCAGCGACGGCATGGCGTCACCGGTATTCGACACGCCCTGGATATACAGGCGCTGGAAGCTCCGCGCGCCCTGGCCCTGGGTGACCACCGCGACCGTCGCGCCACGTCCTTCCTGGTAAAACGCCACGCTGGCATTGCGCGCGCCGGGCAGCAGCTTGGCGAGCCGGTCCACCGGCGTCAGCAACGCCACCGCCAGCGACACCAGCGCCACTGCGACCACGGCCTGGCGCCGGCCTTTTTTCACGCCATGGCCACGGCGTACGGCCAAGTAACCCACCATGCAGGCGACCACGGCCAACAGGCCGAGGGTGCGCACCAGCCCCAACCAGGGAATCAGCACAAAGCCGCACAGCATCACCCCGACAATCCCGCCGAGGGTGTTGAAGGCCACCACCGCGCCGACATCGCGCCCGACCTGCTGGTTGCCGACACTCAGGCGCAAGGCCACGGGGAACGCCGCACCGAGCAACAGCGTAGGCACAAACACGATGCACAACGCCGCCACGGCAAAACGCGCGCTCATCCCGGGCAACTCACTGCCGCCCAGGCTCAACACCAACGCCTCGGCCTGGGTTTGCAGCAGCACCAGCCAACGCCCGAGCAAGGCGATTTCCAGCAGCGCCACCAGCCCCGCGCCGGCAATCAGCAGGCCAAAGACACCCCAGGGATCGCGCAGGCGCTGCACCCGATGGGCCATCAACTGGCTGCCGATAAACAGCCCGCCAAGGTAGGTGGCCAGCACCACGGCAAACGCGTAGGTACGGGTGCTCATGAACTGCACGATGGACTGCGACCACACCACTTCATACCCCAACGCCACGCCCCCGGCGATGGCGTACAACACCAGTGCCAGCCGCGCCGGCTGCACGCGATGGGCCGGCGGCACCCGCGCCGCCACCGGGTGACGCACCGACAGCAGCGCCCCCAGCGCTGCCACCAGGTTAAGCAGCGCCGCCGCCAGTGCACTGCCGCGCACACCGAATTGCGCGATCAGCACAAACGCGCTCAGCAAGGTCCCGGCAATCGCGCCCGCGGTATTCGCCGCATACAGGCGCCCACCGGCCTGGCCCAGGCCCTTGGCGTCGATGTTCAGCGAACGCACCAGTACCGGCAGCGTGCCGCCCATCAGCAGTGCTGGCAAACCAACCAGCAGGAACGGCAGCGCCCAAGCCAGCAGGCCGATGCGCTGCTCCAGCCAGGCGAACGGTTCAGCCGCCATGCCCAGGGCCAGCGTCGCGCCGACGCCAAAGACCGCGACCAGTAATTCAATCCCGGCATACAACAACAGCGGCCGTGCAGAGCGGTCCGCCAGGCGCCCGAACAGCAGCCCGCCCAAGGCCAGCCCGGCGAAAAACGCACTGATCCCGGTGGTGATCGCGTACACCTCCACGCCGACCACCAGCGACAGCTGCTTGATCCACAGCACCTGGTACACCAGGGCGGCGCTGCCGGAGATAAACAGGAGGAGGGCGGGAATGAGGATTGCGGCGGACGAGGTCACATCAATGGGCTTGCTGGCGGTGCGTGAGGTCATTGCCGAATTCCAAGGTAAGCGCAGGAACCTGTGGGCGCACGCAAGCCGGTGCCCACAGTGATCTCCAGTGATTCACAGAATGTGCCCACCCCATGCGGTGAGCACAGTGTTACCGCTAGCCCGCAGGTGCGGCCTTCATCTTCGCCTCGATTTTCTTGTCCACCGCTTCACGTATCTGGTCGATGCTGAAGCTGGCCGGTTTCTGGCTGGGCGGGTACTCGATGAACGTCTCGAGGAACTTCGCCGATTTGGTCACCGCGACCGCACCGAGGTAGACGTTCTTGGTGCTCCAGTCGTAGTACTGGTCGGAGACCACGTCCGCGCGTTCATACGGGTCCATCCTCAGGTTGAAGATCTTCGGCACCCGCAATTGCACGAAGGGCTCGCTCCAGACGCGGAAACCACCCGGCTGGCGTTGTTCGGCGAACACTACTTTCCAGTTGTCGAAGCGGACCGCCACCAGCGCTCCGTCATCGTTGAAGTAGAAGAACTCGTTACGCGCGCCCTTGGGTTGCTGGCCGGTGATGTACGGCAGTTGGTTGTAGCCGTCCAGGTGCACTTTGAAGTTGGTGCCGCCTGCCGTCGGCGCCCAGCCCTTGAGCAGCTTGTCCTTGACGTCGCCATCACCGGCGGCGGCCAGCAGGGTCGGGAACCAGTCCAGCCCCGAGACCATTTCGTTGGACACTTCACCCGCCTTGACCTTGCCCGGCCAACGGATGATCGCTGGCACCCGGTAGGCGCCTTCCCAGTTGGAGTCTTTCTCGTTGCGGAACGGCGTGGTCGCCGCGTCCGGCCAGGAGAACTGGTTCGGCCCGTTGTCGGTGGTGTAGACGACGATGGTGTTGTCGGCGATTTTCAGCTCGTCGAGGGTTTGCAGGAGCTTGCCCACATCGCCATCGTGTTCGAGCATGCCATCGGCGTACTCGTTGCCGGGCATGCCGCTCTGGCCCTTTATCGAGTCACGCACGTGCGTGAATACGTGCATGCGCGTGGTGTTCATCCACACGAAGAAGGGTTTGTTGGCTTCGGCCTGTTTCTTGATGAATGCCTGGGCCGCCGCGGTGGTTTCATCGTCGATGGTTTCCATGCGCTTGGTGGTCAAGGCACCGGTGTCTTCGATCTTGCCGTCGGCGAAGCTGTGGATCACCCCGCGCGGGGTGTTGGCCTTGACGAACTCCGCGTCGTCCTTGGGCCAGTAGGGGCGCTCGGGTTCTTCTTCGGCATTGAGGTGGTACAGGTTGCCGAAGAACTCATCGAAACCGTGGTTGGTCGGCAGGTATTCGTCGCGGTCACCGAGGTGGTTCTTGCCGAACTGCCCGGTGGAGTAGCCCAGCGACTTGAGCGCCTGGGCGATGGTGATATCACGCTTTTGCAGGCCGATTGGCGCGCCCGGGATGCCCACCTTCGACAGGCCGGTGCGCAACGGCGTCTGGCCAGTGATAAAGGACGAGCGCCCGGCCGTGCAGCTGTTCTCCGCGTAGTAGTCGGTGAACAGCATGCCTTCTTTGGCGATCCGGTCGATATTCGGGGTCTTGTAGCCCACCACGCCCATGGAATAGGCGCTGATGTTGGTCTGCCCGATATCATCGCCGAATATCACCAGGATATTCGGCTTGTCGGCGGCCCAGGCGGATGCCGAGGCCCCCAGCACCGAAGCCGCCACCAGGGCGAGCTTCGGCAGCCACTTACGTATGCGAGTCATAAGACTTGCTCCTTCTAGGGCTTGAGTCGCATTGCCTGCGACCAACGTTTTTTACAGTCCATCGCTACGTCTTGCTTATTGCACCTTCACTTGCACAGCCGGTTCGAAGGGGTAGATGCGGCGCCATTCGCTCGCCATGTCCACCACGGTCCAGTGCTGTGTCCTGGCCAGGTCCAGGGCCTTGTCCAGGCGCCCCACCTGAGAATTGCGGTCATAGGCCCACTCGCGCTTGGCGTCGGTGTGGTGGACCAGGCCCATAAAGCGCTTGCCCGAACCTGCGGCGGTCCACTGCAGCATTTGCAGGTCGCCGTCGGAGTTGCCGAAGGCCAGGATCGGCCGGCGGCCGATGATCGAGTCGATGCTTTCCGGCTTGCCCGGGCCGTCGTCGTTGTGCGCCAGCTTGGCCGTGCGCAAGACCTGTGGCTGGCCGTCCTTGAGCTGGAACTGGGTGACAAAATTCGAGCCGATCACCTGTTCCGGCGGCACGCCATACACCTCCTCGGCGAAGGCGCGCATGAACGCGGTGTCACCGCCGGAGACGATGTAGGTCTTGAACTGCTGGCTGCGCAGGTAGTCGAGCATTTCCAGCATCGGCTGGTAGATCATCTGGTCGAACGGCTTGCCGGTCTTGGGATGACGGGCCTGCTTCAACCAATTCCGGGCATTGGCGACAAAGGCCTCGGTGCTGACCCCGGTGTGGGTGGCACCGATGATTTTCAGCAGGCCGTCCATGCCGCTCTGGGCCAGGGCCTGGTGATCGTTCTCAAGCACAGCCTTGAACGGCTGGGTGGTTTTCCAATCCGGATGCTGCGGCGCCAGGCGCTTGACTTCATCGAAGGCAAACAGCACTTCGAAGTACGCCGGCTGTTCGGTCCACAGGGTGCCGTCGTTGTCGAACACGGCGATGCGTTCGGCGGGCTTCACGTAGTCCTTGGAGCCTTCGACCGTCACGGCCTGGACGAACTCGATGATCTGTTGTTTGCTCGGGCCTTCGTTCCAGGAGGGCAACGGGTCGGCAGCGAGGGCGGGCAGGCTCAGCAGGAGCAGCAGGGGCAGCAGGGGCAGGGCAGAACGCAGCGACGTCATGGGAAGTCCTTTTCGTGACGAGGGTTCAGTGCAAGCAAGCGTAGTCGACGACACACCCAGCGCAATGTCGCGCACAACGTTCGCCACAGCGGTGGAACACGTGGCCACAGGCCATGTAGCAGGTAGCCAGCCAGTACCAACAGCACCCCGGCGGCGATCCAAATCATCCACTGCCGCGACAGTTGCCAGCGGCTGTGCTGCCCGAGGGCCTTGAGGTCCTCGGCGACGGAAAACGTCGGCGTGTAGGCGCTCGCCGCCTGGGCGTCGAAGGTCAGCGCCGGAAGCTGCGCGAGTTGCAGGCGATGGTGACGGCTGTCCCACCATTTCACGCTGATCGCTGGCAGGCTGAAGTGACCGCCCTGTTGCACGCGGTACACCAACCGGTCGATACGCTGGCCGCCGGTGATGGCACCCCGGCCGTCATCCAGATTGCTGATGATCGGCGCTTGCGGGTACAGGCGCAGGCCACTGACATCTGCAGCACTGGGGGGTGGGAGCGACAGCGCCGGGGTGTCGTCGGCTTGCAGGGTCAGGGTACGCGTGAGGCTGTCGCCGACACGCAGGTCGGTGGCCGCCAGGGTCTGGCTCAGGCGCAGGTCGCTGGCAACCAGCACGGGTTCGCCGGGGGCAAAGCCTGGAGGCTGGGTGGCCTCGAACGTCAGCTGCGCACTCTGCGCACTCAGGGGCGCGCTGGCCTGGCCGGGTTGGGCGCTGACGGTCAACGCGGGCACCGTGAAACGTTGCGCCACGTTTGGAGTGATTCGGTACGCGTAGCGCATGCCGTAGAAAGTCTTGCCGTCGATCACTTGGGTGGTGTGCTCGGCCTCACCGCCGGGCGCTTGCACGCGTGCGCCGTCGAGTTTGAGCGGCGGCAACGTCGCGGCGGCGGTGAACCAGGTGTCGGTCAGTACGTCGACCTGGACTTGCAATTGCTCGCCCACCACTACGGACGCGCCCGGTATCAGCTGGGCTTGCACCCGCAGTTGCGGCTCGGCCGCCCATAACGGTCCCGCAAGCAACAGCAGCACGGCGCAATAACCCTTCATGGCTGCGTCTCCTGATCCTGCAGGCTGAATTTTCGCCGCAAAAACGTGGCCGGCGAGGTGGTCAGGTTCTGCAGCCACAACGCATCGTTACGGGCTTGCTCGGTCTGGATCGTCTTGCTCTGGCCTTTGCCGGGTGCCTTGTCGAACTTGACCTCATCGGGCTTGGCCTCGGGCGCGTTATTCGCCGCGCTCTCGGTGTCTTTTTTCAGCGCGATGGCCAGCGCGAGGTTGGCGCTGGCCTCGGGAAACACCGGCTGCAACTGTAACGCGTGTTGATAGGCGATGATGGCGTCATCGAACTTGAAGCGGCGCACGTGGATATTGCCGAGGTAGAAGGCGGCCGGCGCGGTGTCGAGGGTCGCGAAGGTGGCCTGGGCCAAGTCGTAGTCGGCGGCGTTGTAGGCGGCGATACCTTTCCAGTACGGGTCGACAAACAGCGCCGCCGCCTCGGGGTAGTGGTGGTGCTCGAAGGCCCAGCGGCCTTGCTGGTCCGGCGTGAGGAACGGATTGGCCTCGGCCTGGGTCGGCTGCAGCAACACGCCCAACAGCAACACGGCTGTCCAGTTCAGGCTCCAGCCCCGCCGCACGCTCAACAGCGCCAACAGCAACAGCGGCCAGCACAGCCAGTAACCGGCGTCTTTCCATTGCAGCAGGCGCTGCTGCTCGTCGGCGTTCTGAAAGTGCGCCTGGGCGTGCAGTTCGATCCAGTCGAGGTCATCGTCATTGAGTGTAAGGCTGCCCAGCGGCGCGTCGGTGGCCGAGGCCAATGCCTTGAGCGTGGGGCTGCTACCCAGGGCCAGCACCAACACTTGCAGCGGGCTGTCGGCCAGATGCTGCTTGAGGCTCGGCAATTGCGCGGTGTCAGCACCGTCGGTGATCAGCAGCAGGGTGCCGGGAGCGTTGTCCAGCAAGCGCTTGGCCTGATCGATCACGGCGGCCACATTCTTGCCGGGCTGGCTGATCAGGTCGGTGGCCAACGCCTGGATGAAGGTGTCGAGCAATGCCGGGTCATCGGTGGGTGGCAGTACCAGGTGGGCGCTGCCGGCGTACACCAGCAGCGCAGTGCGTGCGCCTTTGCGCCGCTGCACCAGGTCGTGCAGCATGTGCTGGGCGGCGCGCAGGCGTGTCGGTGGCACATCGGCGGTGTCCATCGAGGGCGACAGGTCGACGGCGATAATCAGCGGTGCGCGGTTTTCGAGGAAGTCCGGGCGATCCTGTTCCCAGGTCGGCCCGGCAGCGGCGATGGCGCCGAGCATCAGCAGGGCGCTGAGCACGTGCACCGGGCGCAGGCGATGGCGATCGGTGGGCGTCAGCAGTAAGTGCGGCAACAGATGGGGCGCGATATTTGCGCGCAGGCGCCGCTGCAAGTCGCGGCTGCGCCGCCAGATCAACGGCAGCAACACGCCAACAAGCGCCAGCAGCAGCCAGGCGGGGCGCAGGAAATGGAAGTCAGCGAGATTCATCTGCGACCCTCCGGTGCGGCCAGCCGGCGGCGATCAGGTGATACACCGCCAACATCGCCAGCGCCGCCGCCAACGGCCACCAGAACAGATCGCGCTTGGGCTGGTGGCTCAGCGTCTTGACCTGATGCGGGGTGATCGTATCCAGGGTGGCGTAGACCTGGGCCAGGCTGTCACGGTCCTCGGCGCGGAAATAGCGGCCGCCGGTGGCCGAGGCAATCGCTTGCAGCGTGCCCAGGTCGACCTTGGCCTCGCCGCTGGCCTGCGGGTCGCCAATCGCAATGGTATGGATGATCACGCCCTTGGCGGCGGCCATCTCGGCGGCGTGGTCGGGTGGGATTGCGCTGCTGGTGTCGTTGCCGTCGGTGAGCAGGATCAGCACTTTCTGCGGCTCATGGGCCTGGTCCAGCAGCTTCAGGCCCAGCCCGATGGCATCGCCGATGGCGGTATTCGGCCCGGCCATGCCGATGCCGCTGTCGTCCAGCAGCAGCGACAGGCTGGTGTGATCGAGGGTCAATGGCGCCTGGGGATAGGCGCCGCTGCCGAACAGGATCAGGCCGATGCGGTCATCCTTGCGCTGCTGGATAAAGCCATGCACCACCTGTTTGACGGCGGCCAGGCGGTCGATCTTGTGTCCGTCGGCGTCGTTGAAGTCCTGGGTTTCCATGGACTGGGAAATATCGATGGCGAGCATCAGGTCGCGCACCGGTTGCTGGCGTTCGATGGGTTTTTCCACCCACACCGGGCGGGCGATAGCCACGACCAGCAAGGCCCAGACCAGCAGGTTCAGCAGCAGTTGGGCGCGATTGTGCCGCGCGCCGCTGTTGGACGGTACGGCGCCGACGGCCTCGGTCATGCCACTGAAAAACGGCACGCGCACGGCGCTGCGGGCTTCACGGTAGTGCGGCAAATAGCGGTAGGCCAGCCATGGCAATGGCAGCAACAGCAGCAGCCAGGGGTAATCAAGCTGCCACATGGTGATGCTCCACCCAGGCTTTGCACTGGGCCAGCAAGTGCGCGTCCGCCGCCGCTGTGCCGTAGGCCAGTGCACCCAGGCGCTGGCTGAGGTCAGCGGGCACGGGCGCGCCGGCGTGGCGCTGCAGGAAGGCTTGCCAGTCGGCGCCGCTCAAGGTCGGCACGCGCTGGCGTTCCTCGGCGCGCAGTGGCATCGACAGCGCGACGCGCTTGAGCAGTTCGGGCAGCTCGCGCATATCCTGCAGGGCATTCAGGCGTGCCAGGGCTTCGCGCCGGTACGCATCACGTCGCCAACGCAGCCACCTGCGCGCGGCCAGTATCAGCACGCCCAGCACTACCACACCCAGCAGCACGCCCCAGCCCCAGGTCTGCGGCCAATAGCTGACCGGCGCGGGCAAGCCCAACTCCTGGAGTTGCTCGATGCTCGGTACCGGCGTGCTCACCGGCGTCTCCCCAATTCGCTGCGCAATTGATCGACGGCGGGCAGGGCCGTGCTGATCATCAGCAAGGGCACCTGGCTGCGGCGCAACAGACTCGCGACCGCCTTCAAACGCCCGCCGAGAAAATCGCCCAAAGGTTGGCGCACCTGGCGCTTGCTCACCTCCAGCGTCACCTGCAACTGGCCCTGGGTCACGACCAATTGTCCCCGGCTGGGCACGTTGAGCGCCAGCGGGTCGTAGACCTGCAGCGCCACCACATCGTTATGCGCCGACAGTTGCTGCAGCAGTTGCAAGGTGCGCGGTCCGGCACCGGCGAAATCACTGACCAGGCAGATCAAGTGGTCGTGGCCGGCCACCGCCAGGCAGTGTTGCAGGACCTTGTCCAGCTGGCTGTCGCCGTCGCCATCGGCGTTGCTCGCCTTCAACTCGCGATTCTGCTCGGCGATACGGCTGCACAGCGCTTCCACACGCTTGCGGCTGCGCAACGGCGCGACACTGTCGATGCGTGCATCATTGAACACCAGGCCGCCGACCCGGTCCCCGGCGTTGAACACCATCCACGCCGCCAGCGCGCCCAGCTCGGCGGCGACCGCCGACTTGAAGCTGCGCACCGAACCGAAAAACATCGACATGCGCTGGTCCACCACGATCAGCGCCGGGCGGTCGCGCTCTTCGGTGAAGGTGCGCACCACCGGTTTGCCGGTGCGCAGGGACGCGCGCCAGTCCAGGTGGCGCAAATCGTCACCCGGCTGGTAGCGGCGCAGCTCGTCGAAATTCAAGCCACGCCCGCGCAGGCGTGAGGCATGGTTGCCGGCCAGAATGCTGCCCTGGGGCTGGCGCGAAACGAAACTCAGGTCGCGCGCCTGGAATTGCAAGGCCATCAATTGCGCCAGGCTGACGTAGACGAAGCCGTCGGCGTTCATGCCGGAATCGCCACTTTGCTCAGCAGGCGGTCGAGTACCTGATCGGCGCTGACGCCATCGGCCACGGCGTCGTAGCTCAGTTGCAGGCGATGCCGCAGCACCGGGTGCGCCACCGCCTGCACATTCGCCGGGGTGACAAAGGCCTGGCCCTGCAACCAGGCGTCGGCCCGTGCGCAGCGGTCCAGGCCGATGCCACCGCGCGGACTGGCGCCGAGGCTGATCCAGCGTGCCAGGTCGGCATCGTAGTCGGCGGGATGGCGGGTGGCGTTGATCAGGTCGATCAGGTAGCGATCGATAGCGGGGGACACCTGCACCGCGCTGACGGCGTGGCGGGCGGCGAAGATCACTTCCTGGGCCAAGGTAAAGCCCTGCACGGCCTGGGTGGTGGCCGCCTGTTCTTCCTCACGCAGCAGGCGCAGGACCTGGGTTTCATTCTCGGCACTGGGGTAGTCCAGCAGCACCTTCATCACAAAACGGTCCATCTGCGCCTCCGGCAACGGGTAGGTGCCTTCCTGCTCGATAGGGTTTTGCGTGGCGACCACGATAAACAGCTGCGGCAACACATGACTGGCGCCGGCCACGGTGATTTGCCGTTCTTCCATGGCCTCCAGCAGCGCCGCCTGGACCTTGGCCGTGGCGCGGTTGATCTCGTCGGCAAGGATCAGGTTGCCGAACAAGGGGCCGGGCTGGAAGCGGATCTGGTTCTGGCCGTCGACCTGGTGCAGCACTTCGGCGCCGGTGATGTCCGAGGGCAGCAGGTCAGGGGTGAACTGGATACGGCTCATTTTCGCGTCCAGGTGCCGCGCCAGCGCCTTGACCGTGCGGGTCTTGGCCAGTCCCGGCAGGCTTTCGAGCAACAGGTGCCCGTTGGCCAACAGGCCCAGCAGGATCTGGCGGATCACCTGGTCCTGGCCGAGCACACTTTGCGCCATGCTGGCTTGCAAGGCTTTCACATCATCGAGCGCTGTCATGCCAATCATCCTTGAAACGGTGGGTCACCAGGGAGCGGCGACCACGATGTATTGCACGGAACTGCCGACGTATCGCGGCTGGTACCAGGTTGGCCCGCAATGCTGGTAGGCCACGCCGTTGGCGACCACCGAGACACAATCCGGCGGCACGCTGCTGACCTGGGTGCCGATCGCCAGGATGGTCGCGGTGGTGGCGCCGACCACGGCTGCCCCCGCCCAGGGGTGATACCAGTCATCCGGGTGCGGCGGTGGTGGCGGAGGGGGCGGGGGCGGCATCGGATAGGGATGCGGTCCAGGCCCCGGATGAGGTTGCGGCCCTGGATTCGGATGGGGCTGCGGGTGCGGCGCCGGATGCGGCGGTATCGGCCGTGGCGCCGGCATCGGGTGCGGTGGCGGCGGCCGGTAGCCACCGCCGCCGGGATGCGGCACCACAAATGTGCGAGCGCCACCGCCACCGCGCAATTGCCAGGCCTGGGCCACCAGCGGGTCGAACAGCGTCAACACCAGGCTGGCCGTGAGTACCGCCGCCGTGGTCTTCATGGCTGTTCTCCCTGCGGCTCCAACTGCTGCAGTGGGACGGCACGCGCACCCGCCGGCGCGATGAATTCAAAATCCCTGGCCGCCAGCGCAGGGCTGAGCTGCCATTGATAGTCGACGCTGTGGCGCGGCTGTTCGGCGCTGTCGCGGCGGCTGATCACCAGGCGACACGGCAGCGGTTGCGGGCCCTGGCGCACCCACAGTTGCCAGTCGATATCCGGCTGGCGAAAGGCATAGTGGTCACAGGCCTTGCCGTCCAGGCTGTCCTGCCCGATTAGCAGTGCGCTGCGCAGGCCCACGGCCTTGGCGGTGCCGGGGTTCCAGCGAAACAGGTCGGCCAGCGGCAACTCGATGCCGTAGCGCTCGCTCAACTGGTCGAGCAAACCGCTGATGTCTGCCGGGGCGTCCTGGCTGGCGAAGTAACCGCTGCGGCTATCGAACAGGGTAAAACGCCTGCCGTTGTAGAACAGGCTGCGGCGCTTGCCGTCGCTCTCGACCGTCACCTGCAGCTTGTCCGGCCGCTTGGCGAGCAGGCGGGTGTGATGGCGAAACTCGATGACCTGGCCATTTTCCAGCACTTGGTCGGTACGGCTGTCAGCCTCGATGCGAAATTGCTGCAGGCTGCGCAAGTAGCCGCCCATCTGCTCCAGGGCGCTGAGGGCCTTGGGCTCCAGCTCGTCGGCCGAGGCGCCATTGGCGGCCAGCAGCAAGCTGATCAAGACCATGCGTGTGCGATGAAAACGGGACATGGCGCACCTCGTTCAAAGCATGAAAGTGGGAATTACCGGGATGAACGACACGCGGAAATTCCAGCTACTGCTGATCAGGTCGCCCCCTTGCAATTCACCGGGGCGCTGACGTCGCTCACCGGCAGGCGGTTGATCCGGTTCCAGTCGACACCCAGCGAAATCGGGACAGCCGGCATGGAGCTGCCGAAGTCGGGCAGGTTGGCGGCCGACAGGTTGAAACTGCCGAGCAGGCCGACCCACAGTGAGGCGTCGCGTAACGTTCTCACCAGACGTACTGCAGGCGGAAGGTCCAGGTGTTCACGTCCGGCGAGCCACGGCGCTCGGACACGGTGTCGGAGTAGGCCAGCAAGCCGCCAAACTGTGGCGAGAGCATGAAGCCCAGGCTTGCACCGAGCAGGGCGTTTTCCTGTTTGTTGTCCTGCCAGTCGCCGTCGATGCGGCTTTCGCCACCCCGGCTGTAGGTGGCGTCCAGCGAGGCCCATAACGCACGGTTGAAGGTGTAGCTGTAATGGCCTTCGATGGCGTACAGCGGCTTTTGCTCGAGCTTGCTGTCGCCGTGGTAATCCTTGTTATCGCCAAACAGCGAGACCCAGGTGTTGATTTCCAGCCAGGTCGGGCCGATGGGGGTGCCGAAGCCGAGTTCCGGCTTGAATACCCAGCGGTTGGAACCGATGTTGATGATGCGGTCTTTGTCGTAGTCACCGGTGGGCGCGGTGATCCACAGCGCGCCGGTCAGGAAGGTCTCGGGTTTCCAGCTGGCAAACTCTTCGGCGGTCAGCGCCGGGCCACCGAAGATGTTGTGCGCAAACACGATCTGGGCGTCGCCCATGCCGCCGTTGTGCTTGGTACCGTCGAAGAAGCGCGCATTGTCGAACGACGCCGAGACATCCGCGTACGGCTGGATGAACTGAATGGCACTGTTGCGCCCGTCAATGCCGAACGAGCGCGCGTAGCGGAACAGGTAGAGGTCGGCATTCAACGACAGGCCGGTGATCGGCAGCGTGGTGTCGATGGGGGTGTTGGTGTCGACTCGGTTGTAATAGCCGAACACCATGTTCAAGTCGGTGGGCGTGTTCTGCCAGTCCCTGGCGTTGTCGGCAAATCCCATGCCCGGCACCAGGGCCAATGTCGATGCACAGAACGCACTCAGTCGGGCACGTGAAATCATGGCGCTACTCCTTGTCGGCCTGATATCTGGGGCTACATGCCCGGTCTACCCCTGTTGCGACCGGGCAGGCAGTGTTACTTCAACGGGGTCAAGGGTGGCAGTTTCCATTGACCATTACCCACCTCAGGCTTGGGCAGGTAAATCCGCAGTACCGCGTAAAACGGACCGGGTGGGGCCGGCAGCCAGTTGCTCTGCTCGGCCTTCGGTGGTTCGTGATGCTGCAACGCCAGGGTCAGGCCGCCATCGGCGTCCAGTTTGAGGTTGGGCAGCATGCGCGAATTGATCAGGTAGCGTTTCTTGTGGTTGGGCACCAGCAGCTTGGTCTTGCCGTCGTACATGGTCAGCGACCAGAACGCGTCGGCCGGTGGCAGCTGGTCCTTGGCGAAATGCACGGTGTAGCTGTGGCGTGCGCCGTTGGCCGGCTTGCCTTCGCTGTCGACGAAGTAACCCAGGTAGGCGGCCTCATCGGTGGAATTGCCGAAAATCCCCATGTCCGCACCGGCGTAGCGGTACAGGTAGTTGTTCTGCAGGTGATCGCGGCTGCCGAACAGGTCACCGCTGCTGACCTGGTGGGTGTCGACCTTGTCTTTCTTGAAGGCGGCGAATTCGGCGCGGGCGTCGGCAATCCCTTCTTCCAGGGACTTGCGCTGTTCAGCCGTCAGGTCCTTGACCTTGAACGGCGCGCCGGGGGCGATACCGATCTTGGCAAAGCGCGCCAGCAGGTCTTTTTCACTGTCCTGGGGGGCGGCGAAGGCCAGCATGAAGTTCAGGTAGCGAAACAGCTGCGGGCCTTCGGTCATGGTCGCCATGGGCTTGGGCCATTCGATCTTCGGTGCCTTGGCCGGCGCCGCTTGCTTCACGTAGCTGCTCAGCGGCTGCACCTTGTAGCCATTCTGGATCTGCTTGACCTTGTTCAGGTCCTTCTCGTCAAACAGTTGCGTGCGGTACAGGGCATAGGCGATGTTGCTTTCGCTGTAGACCACGCGGTCGATGTCGACCGGCTGCTGACCTTTCCAGTCCGGGCCGGCGATCATGTAGTGGCCGCCGTTATTGCCGGTGCTGCGCGTGCCCAGGTAGGCGAAGTTCTGCGTGTAGAGGTCGATCAACTGCACCGAGTAGTAACGGTTGTCTTCGATCTTGGGCAGGGTCAGCACTTGCGGCTCGCTGCGCAGGTCCAGCCAGACAAAGGAGTAGGGCGTGTCCGAGTTCGGGGTGACGAAAGCGCTGTCCTTGGGCGTGAAGACCTGGGCGGTGTTGCCGATATGGTTGAACGGTGCCTTGAAGTTGGCACCGCCCTTGTCGACGGCTTGGGTGTAGAGCGTCTTGTACATTTCCACCACCGGGTAGCCATACAAGTAGGCTTCCTTGGCAATGGCCCGGGCTTCGCTGGGCGTCGCGGTGAAATCGGCCCAGGCGCCGGTACTCATGAGTATCGAGAGGCTCGCCAACAGCAGGCGCGTCGGTTTTCTGATCATGTTGTTGCGTCTCTTAGGGAACTGGGGTGATGTCGTCGAGTTTCCAGCTTTTATCGAAGTAGGCCTCGGTCGGCGCGTACAGTCGGAAATAGCTGAACCAATGTTTGCCGGGGAGAGTTTGCACCCAGTTGCTCTCGAAGTCTTTTGGCGCGTGCGGTCCGAAGTAAAGATCGATCGATCCATCGGGGTTTTTCTGTAAATCCTGGCGTGAAGACAGGTCGGCCTTGCGTTGTGGGTTGTCGATCAGGCAGCGGCTGTCGATGTCGTAGACAGTCAGTGACCAGAATTGCCTGGCGGGTGGATTGGCGCCCACATGCAGCGTGTAGTGTTTGCCGCCGTCGAGCCATTGGCCGTCTTTATCGGTGTAGGCGCCGAGGTAGGTCTGGCCCAGGCCCGGGGTCTTGGACACCATGCCCTTGGTGTTGGTGACCGCCTCGTAGAACCAGGCGCTACGTTCCCACAGCTGGTCGTAGTAGCCAAGATGCTGGGAGGGTTCGACGATGTTCAGCACTGTGCCCCACTGCCGGTCTTGAGCAGGAAAATATCGAACAGGTTGAGGTCGCCGATGCCGGTGCTGTAGCCACTGTGCGGATCCGGGCGGGTGCTGATCGGCAGCGTGGCACGCAACAACTGCGGCACGCCGATGAAGTCCGACGGTGCAATCGGCAATGTACCGCGCAGCAACAGGTCATTGGTGTGCGCGTTACTGTCATACACCCTGGGCGTGTAGTAGTCCTGCAAGTTGGCGCCCGGTGCCAGATTGAGCGGGTTGTTACTCTTGTTGGCGGTATCGGCGTTATCGGCGTGTGCAGAAAACGTCGGCATGGTGAACGCTGCCAGCATCAATGCCGGAACAAACGGTGATCTGGACATGACAATTCCCCAATTCCATGGCGACTTGCCCGACTACATCTACGTGCTCGGGCTGCCCTGCGTCATAAACGCTGTAGGACCTGTCGATTGAAATTAGCAGCTATATCCAGACGCGCTAGCAACCCGAATGAATTAGTTGTTTAGAAAGGGGAAGAGCAGTGGCCTACCGCTCCAAGGAGTGATAGGCGGCAACGGGGAAATGTCAGGCTGCCAGTATGGCTTTGACTTTGTCGCGCAGTTGATCGATGGAAAACGGCTTGCCAATCACGTGCATGCCCGCGGGCACATCGATGCTGTCGGCATAGCCGCTGGCAAACAGGATCGGGAGGTCAGGACGCAGTTCACGCACTTTGGTCGCCAGTTGCTTGCCATCCATGTCCGGCAGGCCGACATCGGTCATCATCAGGTTGATGACATTGTTGGAGTCTTTCACCACTTTCAGGGCCTCTTCGGCGTCGGCGGCCTCAAGCACCTGGAACTCCAACTCTTCAAGCACATCGACGATCAACATGCGCACGATGGCATCGTCTTCGACGACAAGGATGGTGGGGGCGGTGGCGGACATAATGAGGGTTCCCGAAAAGTGAGGTGCAGGTCGTGCTCAGTGCAAAGACCATCTTCTAATGAGTGGCTTCGATCCTGGCAAGTTCCCGCAGCAGGTCTTCATTGTGAAGGCAATGGACAAGAATGTCCCGCTCGGGAGAGGACCCTGCGCCTCACGCGGTCGAGTGAGGCGAGGGCTATTCACGTGCCAGGCATTATAGCGGCGTCATCAACTGCGCTACGGCCGCACCGTCAACCTTGTCGGCAGCCAAATCGCGCGCTTGGAATTCGCTGACGTTGTAGGTCAGCGTGCCGTGTTTTTTGCCATAGGGCCTGCGCGTCACCGCAGTCAGCCCGCTGCTTAACGCTTTATCCAGGCCTTCCTGCATCGATTGCAATGTTTGGAATTTCACCAGTCCTGCGTCCGGGTCATAAAAAAACCATTCTGTTTCTCCGTTCTTGACCTTGATACCGGCTAACAGCCCATGATCTTTCTCACCGATCCTCAGGGTTTTCGAGGTGGGGGAGTTGGTCAGGTCTTCGATGATTTGCGCGGCCGTGCATTTTGCGACGGTTTGATCCAGGTGAAAGCTTTTTTTGTCGCCGACCACGTCTTGAAAGGTTCTCAGGGTCTTGATGAAGGTTTGCGCTTCGGGGGTCAAGGGCGCGTCGGCGGCGCGGTACAGGTTGGTGAGGAACACGTCTTCTTTGCCATGCTCGATCGCCAGCGCCATCGTATTTGCCATTGCCGCGCACTCGCCGCGGGAGGCGGGGTCGACATGCGCGTGGTAGTGGGTCTGTGACGCCGGGAATAACCGCACACCCGGTGCATCGACGTCACAGTTCAGAAGATGTGAGGCGTGTTGTGCATTCTCAATTGCCTTCGACTTGATTTCCTTGGCAAGCATGCCAATTTCTTCCGCAGTCCGGCCGGGCTTGGAAATCAGTTCGATGAGCCCTTGCGTGCTGATATCTGGGTAATAATCGCGAAGACGGGTCACATCGCCACTTTCAAAGCCACGATTGAAATCAGCGCGATTATGCGGCCACTGCGCACGCTCGAGGTTGTTCTTGAACCCTTCGTGATGAGGCCCGATCGGTGCTCCAGCGTCGATAGGGCCTGGCCTGCCATTCAGAGGGGTGAAGTGCTGCAAGGGCGCGCCAAATGCCTCCTGCTTGAGCGGATTGTAGGCGTACCAGTTGCCATTGCGATGGACAGCGACCCCGTCGACGGAACCCTCGGCGACTTTATACGACCCCAGGGCTGCCGCCCCATATTCCTTGTTGGCCGCCTTCAACAGGTCATAGCTCCCCGATGCGCCCCGAACCTTGTTGATCAGCCATTGGCCTGAATGGCTGAACATTCTGGCGCCCTGGGTCGCCAACGCGGCTGTACCGATGGCCAGGCCCTTGGCGCCGCTCAAAGGGTTGAGTGCGCTGATCAGGGCGCCGCCGATGATGCGTCCCGCGTGCGCAGCCTTCACCGCAGCGGAGGCACCCGTCGAGGCTACCTTGGCGACTTTTGCGCCGGCTCCGTAGCCCGCGGTCAAGAGACCGAACGCATCCAGGCCAAGGTCGATAAGGCCCGACTCGTAGTCACCCTGGCGAAAATTGACAATGGCCGACCTCAAGGGAATCAAGTTGAGGAAAAACTCCTTGACGCGCTCACCCCCGGCTTTCTGCTGATCCAGTGTCGTGGTTCCAAAGGCTTGCGTGCGTTGATCATGGCCACCGATATCCAGGTGTTTAAAAAAAGCGTCGGCGAGGTAGTGTGTGCGTGCGGAAGTAAAGCTCAAAGGGACTGGCGCCGAATCCACCGGTGTTCTTTCAGGCGCTTGGCGGTCATGGTCATCCGGTATGAATTTTTCTATGCGGGTCTGGATATTGCTGTTGCGTTGATCGCCCCGGGTAATGGCCGCTTCCGAGCGCTTGATGATGCGGCTGTTTAAAATGTCCACTTCATACACGCACACCTGCGGTTTTCCATCCACCATTCGCTGCGTTCTTATCAGCAACTCATTGCGTCTGGAGCGAAAGACGGGCGGGTTTATAAACCCTGTATCAATGACATATTGGTTTTTTTGGTAAAGATCAATTTTACCCAGTTCGAGGTTTTTTCGATCTTCCAGGGGCAGTTCAGAGATCAAGTGCCTTATTTGGGTCTTGACGCCTTTTTCCAGGGAGTCGACAGCGGTTTCGTACTGGCCGAGAAACTCGCCGTTGACGTTAAGCCTGGGCCGCTCGTTGATCGCGTCTATGGGGATCCGGCTATCGTCGGTTTTCCAGCGGACATTGATCCCCATCATCGCCATGTCGAGCATCGAATGCTTGCCATCCAACTGCTTGGATTTGTCATCCGAAACCGTCGTGAGACATTTCTCCTCGAACGGTAGGCCTTCGCCAAACTGTTGCTTGAGCTTCTCCAGGGCAATCGCTTTGCGACTTGGAATGCTGGCCCCGAGTAATTCAGAGGCCGTGGTTCTTTCGTTGATTTGCTGATTGAACGCGGTCCTGACGGTTTCCACTTCCTGCGGAGTGTAGAGCGCGTCCTCTTTCCTGGCGACAAGGCCATTGATCACGCCCCAATCCAGCAGCAAGGCCTGGGTGATATGGTCCGGGGGATCATTCAGCGCTTGTGCCGCGCTCATGACATGGCCGTAGCTCATCTGTGACGCCGTTCCCGGCGCAATCGCTTCGATCTTGGCCACCGCCCGACAAAAATTGACCCAGGCCTGGCTGCCATTGACCACGCTGCCGGGAATATCCTGGACCAGCAACTGCGGCGCCACGCGTGCCAGCAACACGTGGGTGGCGAGTTTGGCTTCGGCCTGCGTGACCCGGCCGGCAGTCACCAGATGGCGACTCAGCCCATCGACGACAGTGGCCGCGGGCATGCCCCAATACGCTTCCTGACCCAGATCAAAGCCGGCGACCGACTGCCGGCGGGGTTGCTCGACGGACTCACGATCCAGGCCAATGTTAATGGCGGCCATCACGTAATCGCCGAGGCTGGTGGGCGTGGCAATGCCATTCAGGCCGTCCTGCACGGCTTGGCCTATCGCCTGGGCCTTGGGTGACTTGAGCAGGGTTTGCAGGGCCTGGGCCGGTTCCTGCAATTGGGCCTCCGACAACGAGGCGGCTTTTATCAGCGCACCCAATGCGCCTCGGGCCAATTGTGTCTGGGTGTCGGAGGAGGGGGTCTGGTTATCTCTGCGCAGGTTGCTGGAATCGACAATGACCCGGACCTTGCGTTGCTCCTCCTGCGTCAGGGGATGGGGCCAGGACAGCGCTCCGCCGAGATTGCCCTCTGGCTGTTGCAGGGCGTGAGCGTGAGCGGCTTCGGCCAGGTGAGCCAGGTCGGATCGGGTCTGAGGGATGGGCAAATCATGATGCTTGATAAACATTTCGAGGCTGACAGAGGGCGCGCCGCCCAAGGCGTTGAACCGATGATCGTCGGAGCGCGAATCAATGGCGACCTGAGTGTTTTTCAAATGGGCCAGCACGGCGGAAGGCGCCGCGTCCTCGGCCAGGCTTTTTGCCGCGCGGGTCAGCTGTTGTGCCAGGTTTTTCCAATTGTGTGCATTTGCTTGCGCACGCGCCTGGGATGAATCCGATGGGGGCGCACTTGGCGTGTTCGCCGGGGGGGTGTCGTTTACGTCGGTAGCAGTGTGGGAGGATTGCGCTGACGTTGCTGGATGGGTGTGCTCTGTGACTCTGGGCTGTAGTTGCGAAACGGACGAAGACATCATCGTTATCACCTTTGCAGATTAGGATAATCGCCTACAAAAAAGCCTCACTGCGCGTGAGGCCTACTGCAAATGAGTGACGAGCCGAACTGAGCAGTTCCGGTGGGACCGCCTGCAGAAATGTCATAAATGTTTTGGTTGGGCGGATGTAACAGACTTGGCGGGCGGCACAGGTCGTGGCGCAGGAATCTGTACGCTTAATCCTCAATACACATTAGAAACGTAGCCCTGTACCGCCACTTTGGGGCAAACTCCCGGTTTTTCCATACTTGGCCAAGGCATGCCCATGACTCCTGCGTCGTCCGTCGATGAAAAGAGCTTTCGTACACTGCTCAGCCGAAACGTGGCTTTGCCCCTGGGTGTGGGCGTGCTCAGTGCGGTGTTTTTCGTCTGTCTGATCACCTATTTGCTCTCGGTTATCCAGTGGGTGGAGCACACCGACCGGGTCATCAACAACCTCAACGAGTCGTCCAAGCTGACGGTGGACCTGGAAACCGGCTTGCGCGGCTTCCTGATCACCGGTGACGAGCATTTCCTCGACCCGTATGAAGTGGCCAAGCCGCGCATCATTGGTGATTTACACAATTTGCAGGAGCTGGTGGCGGATAACCCTCAGCAAGTGGATCGGCTCAAGCGCCTGGAGGCGATGCAGGCCGAGTGGAACAAGTACGCCCAATCGATGATTGACCTGCAGCGCCAGAGCGGCGATTACCGGGGGGCGGTGAAGTCCGGTCGCGGCAAGAGCCTGACCGACGCGATTCGCCAGGAATATGCAGACGCCGTGGAGATGGAGCAGCAGTTCCGTGTCACGCGCAATCAAGATGTCACCCGCACCACCGTGATCAGCGTGACCGCATACCTGGCTTTCGTGCTGGGCCTGAGTGGTTTTCTCGCCTATATCGGTCGTAAGAATTTACTTGCACTTTCAGATAGTTACAGCGCAAACCTCGCGTCACAACAGAAGATCGCGCGACGCCTCGAACAACAAGCCTGGCTGCGTAACGGCCAGACCGAACTGGCCGAACAGGTGCTGGGCCAACTGACCCTGAACATGCTCGGGCGCAACATCCTGCAATTCTTCGCCCAGTACATGGGCTCGGCCGTCGCCGCGTTGTATGTGCGTGAGGAACACGGCGGCCTCAAGCGCGTGGCCACTTATGGCTTCTCCCGCGAGCAGGAACAGTTGGAACAGTCGATCTACAGCGACGAGGGCATCGTCGGCCAGGCTGCCCAGATGGACCGCCTGATTCGCCTCGACGACGTGCCGGTGGATTACTTCAAGGTCAGCTCCGGCCTTGGCGATGGCCCGACCCGCAGTGTGCTGGTGGTGCCGACCAGCGACGACGACCGCGTCAATGGGGTGATCGAGCTGGGGTTCCTGCGCCCGTTGGAAGAGCGTGATGTAGAGCTGCTGGAGCTGATTGCCGGGAACATCGGCACATCCATCGAGGCCGCGCGTTATCGCCAGCGTCTGCAGGAAGTCCTCGCCGAAACCCAGCAGCTCAACGAAGAACTGCAGGTGCAGCAGGAAGAGCTCAAGACCGCCAACGAGGAACTGGAAGAACAGTCGCGCATCCTCAAGGAGTCCCAGGCCCACCTGGAAACCCAGCAGGCGGAGCTGGAGCAGACCAACGAGCAGTTGGCCGAACAGACCCAGACCCTGGCCGAGCAGCGCGACGCCATGGACCGCAAGAACGTCGAGCTCAACCAGGCCCAGCTCGAGCTGGAAGACCGCGCCGAAGAACTGCAGCGCTCGAGCAAGTACAAGTCCGAATTCCTCGCCAATATGTCCCACGAGCTGCGCACACCGCTGAACAGCTCGCTGATCCTGGCCAAGTTGCTGGCGGAGAACCCGCAGGAAAACCTCAGCGCCGAACAGGTCAAGTTCGCCGAGTCGATCTATTCGGCCGGCAATGACCTGCTCAACCTGATCAACGACATCCTCGATATTTCCAAGGTCGAAGCCGGCAAGCTCGAAATGCGCCCGGAAAATTCCAGCGTGGCGCGCCTGGTCGACGGCCTGCGCGGCATGTTCGAACCGCTGGCTGCCGACCGCAAGCTGGGTTTCCAGGTGGAGGTCCAGGAAGGCACACCAGCGATGCTGTTCACCGACCGCCAGCGGCTGGAGCAGATCCTCAAGAACCTGCTGTCCAACGCGGTCAAGTTTACCGAACAGGGCCAAGTGAGCCTGTCGGTGTACCGTGCCGCAGGCGAAGGCATTGCGTTCAGCGTGCGCGACTCCGGCATCGGCATTGCCCCGGACCAGCAGGAAAGCATCTTTGAGGCCTTCCGCCAGGCCGACGGCACCACCAACCGCCGTTATGGCGGCACCGGCCTGGGCCTGTCGATCTCGCGCGACCTGGCCAGCTTGCTCGGCGGCTATATCAGCGTGACCAGCGAGCCTGGCAAAGGCAGCGTGTTTACCCTGGTCTTGCCTGAGCAGTACGTCGAACGCCAGGAAGACTCCCCGCCTATCGAGCAGCCGCGCCAGGTGGTGGCCGCCCCTGCGCCCAAGCCCATCGCGGTGTCGCCGCTGCCGGTGGCCGATGCGCAACAGATCCCGCGGTTTGCCGATGACCGCGACAAGGCACCGTTCACCACGCGCTGCATCCTGGTGGTGGAGGACGAGCCGAATTTCGCCCGTATTCTCTTCGACCTGGCCCATGAACTGGGTTACCACTGCCTGGTGGCCCACGGCGCGGACGAGGGCTACAGCCTGGCCGAGGAATACACTCCGGACGCGATCCTGTTGGACATGCGCCTGCCGGATCACTCCGGGCTGACCGTGTTGCAACGCCTCAAGGAGCACGCCAATACCCGCCACATCCCGGTGCATGTGATTTCCGTGGAAGACCGCGTCGAAGCCGCCATGCACATGGGCGCGATCGGTTATGCGGTGAAGCCCACCACCCGTGAGGAGCTCAAGGACGTGTTCGCGCGCCTGGAGGCCAAGCTGACCCAGAAGGTCAAGCGCGTACTGCTGGTGGAAGATGATGACCTGCAGCGCGACAGCATTGCCCGCTTGATCGGCGACGATGACATTGAAATCACCGATGTTGGCTATGCCCAGGCCGCCCTCGACCTGCTGCGCACCAATATCTATGACTGCATGATCATCGACCTGAAGTTGCCGGACATGCTCGGCAACGAATTGCTCAAGCGCATGGCCACCGAGGATATCTGCTCGTTCCCGCCGGTGATTGTCTACACCGGGCGCAACCTGACCCGCGATGAAGAAACCGAACTGCGCAAGTATTCGCGCTCGATCATCATCAAGGGCGCGCGCTCCCCAGAGCGCCTGCTGGATGAAGTCACACTCTTTCTGCACAAAGTCGAATCCCAGCTGTCCCATGATCGCCAGAAGATGCTCAAGACCGCCCGCAGCCGCGACAAAGTCTTCGAGGGGCGCAAGATCCTGCTGGTGGACGACGATGTGCGCAACATCTTCGCCCTGACCAGCGCCCTGGAGCACAAAGGCGCCGTGGTGGTGATCGGGCGTAACGGCCGCGAGGCCATCGACAAACTCAACGAAGTCGAGGACATCGATCTGGTGCTGATGGACGTGATGATGCCGGAAATGGACGGTTACGAGGCCACTGCCCTGATCCGCCAGGACCCGCGCTGGAAGAAGCTGCCGATCATCGCCGTGACGGCCAAGGCCATGAAGGACGATCAGGAACGCTGCCTGGCGGCGGGTTCCAACGATTACCTGGCCAAGCCGATTGATCTGGACCGCCTGTTCTCGCTGATTCGCGTATGGCTACCGAAGATGGAACGCATTTAAGTGGAGCGAAGTTTTTTGGAGAAGAGCAGCGATATTGAGCTGCGCCTGTTGATCGAGGCGATTTACCTCAAGTACAGCTACGACTTTCGCGACTACTCCGGTGCGTCAGTCAAACGCCGCGTGGCGCACGCCTTGCGCCAGTTTGATTGTGCGACCATTTCGGCGCTGCAGGAGCGGGTGCTGCACGATCCGGCAGCGTTCATGCAACTGCTGCAGTTCCTGACGATTCCGGTAAGCGAGATGTTTCGCGATCCGTCGCACTTCCTGGCAATCCGTCAGGAAGTGGTACCGCTGCTGAAGACCTACCCGTCGATCAAGATCTGGATCGCCGGCTGCAGCACGGGGGAGGAGGTGTACTCCATGGCCATCCTGCTGCGCGAAGAGGGCTTGCTGGAGCGCACGATCATCTACGCGACGGACATCAACCCGGCGTCCCTGGACAAGGCCAAGCAGGGCATCTTTTCCCTGGAGAATGTGCGGGCCTACACCGCCAACTATCAGCAGGCCGGTGGCCAACGTTCATTTGCCGACTACTACACCGCGGCTTACGATTACGCGATCTTCGATAAGTCGCTGCGTGAGAACGTGACATTCGCCGATCACAGTCTGGCGACCGACAGCGTGTTCTCAGAAACACAATTAATTTCATGTCGTAACGTATTGATTTATTTCAATAAAAAATTGCAGGATCGAGCATTCGGATTGTTTCATGAGTCGCTGTGCCATCGCGGCTTCCTGGTGCTGGGCAGCAAGGAGACCCTGGATTTCTCCGCCTTCGGCAAACAATTCGAACCCTTGGTCAAACAGGAACGGATCTACCGAAAACTATGACTCAAGCGACTGCCAACCCGCCATTGGTCGCGGGTATAGAGGCTATCGTCATCGGTGCATCCGCCGGTGGTGTCGAAGCGTTGCTGAAGGTTTTTGCCGAACTGCCCAGAGGGTTCGGGTTGCCGATCATCACGGTGTTGCACCTGCCCGATGAGCGCCGCAGCCAGTTGGCCGAAGTGTTTGCCCGCCGCCTGGCCATGCCGGTGGTGGAAGCGCGCGACAAGGAAGTGATCCAGCCTGGCACTCTGTATTTTGCCGGCCCCGGCTATCACCTGTCGGTGGAGCACGATCGCAGCCTGTCGTTGAGCCAGGAAGAGCGCGTACACCATTCGCGGCCCGCGATCGATTTCCTGTTCGAGTCCGCCGCCGATACCTACGGCCCGGGCCTGCTCGCCATACTGTTGACCGGCGCCAACCAGGACGGCGCGCGTGGTCTGGCCCACGTCAAGCAACAGTGTGGAACTACCGTGGTGCAAGAACCCACTGAAGCACGTGTTGCCATCATGCCCCGTGCAGCCCTGGCGCTGCATACACCTGACCACATTCTTACGTTGAGCCACATTGGTTCACTGTTGGCTTCCCTGGAATATTCCCCATGTTAAGTACTGTCCAGGCCAAACTGCTGATCGTTGACGATCTGCCGGAGAACCTGCTGGCCCTCGAAGCGCTGATCAAGCGCGAGGATCGCCAGGTCTTCAAGGCATTGAGCGCCGATGAAGCCTTGTCCCTGTTGCTGGAGCACGAATTCGCCATGGCGATTCTCGACGTGCAGATGCCCGGCATGAATGGTTTCGAGCTGGCCGAGCTGATGCGCGGTACCGAAAAAACCAAGAACATCCCGATTGTGTTCGTCAGTGCCGCCGGCCGCGAACTCAATTACGCCTTCAAAGGCTACGAAAGCGGCGCCGTGGACTTCCTGCACAAGCCGCTGGATATCCATGCGGTGAAGAGCAAGGTCAACGTGTTCGTCGACCTGTATCGCCAGACCAAGGCAGTCAAACAGCAACTCGAAGCCCTGGAGCGCGCGCGTCGTGAGCAGGAACTGTTGCTCACGCGCCTGCAGGCTACCCAGGCCGAACTGGAGCAGGCGGTACGCATGCGCGATGACTTCATGTCGATCGTCGCCCATGAAGTGCGTACGCCGCTCAACGGCCTGATCCTTGAAACCCAACTGCGCAAGATGCACCTGGCGCGGGACAATGCGGCCGCGTTTACCCTGGACAAGATGCACGCCATGGTTGACCGCGACGAGCGGCAGATCCAGAGCCTGATCCGCCTGATTGAAGACATGCTCGACGTGTCGCGTATCCGCACCGGTAAATTGTCGATTCGCCCGGGGCGTTTTGACCTCGCGCAACTGGTGCGCAACCTGGTCGAGAACTTCGCGCCGCAAGTGGCGGCGGCGGACTCGTCCATGCACCTGGTGGCGGAAGAACCGGTGGAAGGCAACTGGGACGAGTTCCGCATCGAGCAGGTGGTCACCAACCTGCTGACCAACGCCTTGCGCTATGGGGCCAAGAGCCCGGTGGATGTGCGCGTATACCGCGAGCACGGCGAAGCGCGGGTAGAGGTGCGCGACCGTGGCATCGGTATCAGCCAAGAGAACCAGAAGCGTATTTTCCAGCAGTTCGAGCGGGTTTCCGCCAGCCAGGTGGCGGCGGGCCTGGGCCTCGGGTTGTTTATTTCAGAGCAGATCGTTGCAGCCCATGGCGGCACCATCGAGGTCGAGAGCCAGATAGGCGAGGGCGCCTTGTTTCGGGTGTGCCTGCCCCTTGAGCCGTCGGTATGAAATCAATCGTCACCCCGACGCAACCTCTGCGTGACCCCATGGTCGTAATTGCAGCAATTGACCGGACAAAGGCTTCCCATGAGTGAAGATGCACAAGATGTCGTACTGATCGTCGAGGACGACGAATCCATTATGTTTGTGCTGGGTGAGTACCTGGCAGGCCTGGGCTATCGGGTGTTGAAGGCAATTGACGGGGAGCAGGCGTTCCAGATCCTGGCGACCAAGCCGCACCTGGACCTGATGGTCACCGACTACCGCCTGCCGGGCGGAATTTCCGGCGTGCAGATCGCTGAACCGGCGGTCAAGCTGCGCCCGGAATTGAAAGTCATCTTTATCAGCGGCTACCCGCAGGAAATCCTCGACTGCAACAGCCCGATCACGCGCAATGCACCGATCCTGGCCAAGCCGTTCGATCTGGATACGTTGCAGGAGCATATCCAGCGCTTGTTGGCTTGACTCTATTCGCTGTTTTTACATGTTTTTGAATCCCAGCTACGCGTCGTCCGCGCACCACGGACGACGCGTAGCTGTTTGCGTGCACACCGATGTAACGCGCTAGCCGGCAGTATTCCATGGTTTTTTGCCGTAGAACGCGGGGCGATAGTTGATCACTTGTTTTACCTGTTTGTTGCCAGATAGTCCGTCGCTGACGATGTCGACTCGCTTGTGTTCATTATCGACTTTTAGGATTCTGTCGACTTTTCCTTCGAAGTCTCTTTTGAGTTTCTCTTCCGCGATGGTTAAAAGAGCGTTCTCATCGAGCTTTGGATTTTTGATTTTAGCGATGTGCAGATTAGTTTTAAATGGTATCTCGAAATCATTGATGTTGACCGTGACGGTGCCTTCGAAGGCTGCCACAGGCTTGCCGGTCAGCTCACCAAACTTGGCAGCGAAAGAATGGGTACCGGCCTCGCCAGAAAAACAGGTAACAAATCGTACGCTGTCGTATTTCTTCGGGTCGATACCGTGTTTCCCAAGTAGTTTGAGAAATTGTGCTGGCGTGTAAGAGTGCTCGGCGAAGTCTGATACAGTCGAGCCAAGATTGAATAATTTTTTTAGCGGGTTTCTTTCCCAACCATGCGCAACAATCGTCAATCGGGACGTGCCTTGAACGTCGTTTACAAAAGTGAATATTTCTTTGTCAATCGCTTTTATGTCCCTCATCGTGCCGCCCATATCCACGACGTTGTCAACTGCCAGTTGCCTTCCGAGTAAAGAATAGCGGTCATTCGCGCCGCCGGGGTTCATGCTGAAGCCCTCGAGCGGTCGCCCATAAACCTTATCCGCCTTGGCCGAGTAGCGGTAAACTTTTCCGGTACGGGTATCCACTTTGGCGAGTGTCTTGTACTGGCTCACCCCATTGGCCCCCTTCACCGTCAGTTCGGCGACATCCGCTCTCGTCGCCAAATGCAGCAAGTCCGAGTTGCGAATGGCACCACTCAAGGATTTTGCCCCCTTGCCAGCCAGCTTGGCACCTCCAATCGCCAAGTCACCCAGCCCGTCGAGGGGGTTAAGGGCGCCAATGGCCCCTCGGCCGACTATTTTGCCCACATGAAGCGTTTTGCCCAGCAATGAGGCGCCGACTTGCAGGGCTTTGGCGCTCTTTGCCGCAGCACCTATCCCCGCCATAAATCCAAATATGTCCAGCGACAGATCAAGAATACCTTCGCCAATTTTCCCTTCCTGAAAGTTGATAATTGCCGATCGCAGCGGAATCAGGTTGAGCATGAACTCTCGAAACTTCTTGTAGAAGGGCACTTCGGTATCAAAGGTCGTCAGTCCCTGCGCTTCTTTTTCAAAAGTTTCGATATCCGAGTTGGTTATAAATGCATCCGCTATGTAGGACGTCCGCTCACTGCTGTAGCTGTTGGGAACCACGGGAGCGTCGTGTTTTTCATCGGTTAAGCCTGGGGGGTACGGACGTGACGAAACGGGTTTTACTTCTACGAAATTTGTGCCTGGGTGGGTGTGATCGAGTGGAAACTTGCCAGGCTGGAAATCTCCAAGGTCAGCACGTTCGAGGATTCGATCATTCTTTAGGTCCACCTCATAGGTGCGAGGCGCCTTCCCGGTTCGTTCAATTTTGAACAGCAAGTTATTATCGGTATTTCTCTTTGGTATCGGCCCCATTGAGTAGGGTGTGTAGGTTATGCTGTCCTCTCGGACAATAGTGATTTTGCCTTCCTCAAAATCTTTCCGAATGGCCAACGGCTGTTTAGCTATCAAGCTTTTGAATTGAACGCCGAGGCTTTTCTTGATTGCCGTACTGTAGTCTCGAAACGTTGCTTTGAAACTACCCGACACATCAGGCAGTTCTTTTAAGACGGCAAGCACGCTGCGGGTATCAATATCAGCGGATGAAGAAACTAATGCAGCGACGACGTCACCGGTATTATGACGAATGTTATCGCTGACGTTGTTTCGTACAATCGGTGCATCCTGCACACTTCTGCCGTCGAGATACAGGTCCATGATCGAGTAAGGCCCTGGGAAATCGGGCACGTCAGGTTCGAAGCTCATGCATTTTTTATCAAACAGCGCCGGATCCATGTCAGGCAACGCGTTCTTCAACGCTGCCAATGCGATGTCCCTTGCGATCGGCATCGGAGTACGTTGCGCCTGGGAAGCAGCGCTCAGTTCTTGAATCTGGCGATTGAAAGCGTTACGCACGGTCTGCATCTGTGTGTCGTTCTGGGGGTATCCCAGGCCATTGGCCAGCGCCCAATCCTTGAGGGCATTTTCCTGGGCAACATATTCAATCTGACGCTCCTCGGCAGAGACCGGTGCAATGGATGCGTGGAGCATGACCTGCGCATAGTTCATGGTTGCAGTCGAACCGGGTGCGCTGGCTTCAAGCCGATCTACGGCCGTGACAAAGCTGACCCAACTGTGAGTGCCATAGATCAGCTTGTCAGGGATGTCCTTGACCAGAAACTCAGGCGCCCGGGTCGATAGCAGCAGGGGTACTTGAATCTTTGCCTTCTCGGGCGACGAGGCTCTGCCCAAGGTTGTGACAATTTCCTTGATTATTTCTGCGGCGTTCTTACCGTAATTGTACGAGGTTGCCAGCATGCACCCGCCAAGATTGGCTTTTGGTGACACGCCCGGTGGGCTTCTGCGAAAGCTCTCATCAATGCTCAAGGCCGCCAGCAACCAATCTTCGGCACTGCCTTTGATCGCCATCGTTTCGAACTCGGCCATGATCGCTTCGCCCAATGCCTGGCCTTTCGGAGACTGGATCACCCGGTCGATCACCCGTTGCGGGTCCTGCAACTCGTCGGGCTCAAAGTTCATGCCCTGCATCAAATATTCCAGCACGTTGTTGAAACGGCTCACATTTGGGTCTGTCCTGAGGTACGTCAGCAGTTGCTGCTGGCCGTTGCGATCAAGCGGAACCGGCCAAGTGAGTGCGCCCCCATAGTTTCCATAAGGTGAGCTTTTGGGTTCTGGAGCGAGCAGGGCACTCACAAGGTTTTCCACGTGCAGTCCAGTGGTTGGGATATCCCAGCCATTGGTTTGCAGGTACTGCTTAAGGCTGATCTCACCTGATGTGCCAGCAAGCGTTTTCGCATAGGTGCTGTCGGGATCGACCGGGATTGTATTCTTCTCAAGATGCTCACCGATCAACGACGGTGGCAGGTCTCCGGTTTCCAGAAAGGTAACCATCTGCATGAAACCCTGGGCTGCGTGGCGCTGCGTATTGTGGTTAGCCAGTACCGTCCTCTGCCTGTCGAGGCTTTCTTCGCTGCGGGTTTCATGAAGACTGGAAAATTGCTCCAGGGGCAGTTCGTGGAAGGCCTTGTCCCGCTCCAGCTCTGCGACCCGCTGTGGCACTTCACCGGGCAGCGTTGCACGCTCCCGATAGAAACGCCCCACGAGCCATAATGGCGCGCTGTTGCTATTTTCCGACAAGGGCGGCTTGAATTTCGAAAACCCATAATTTGCGGCAATGACTTTGCCGGCCTGCATGACCGGACCGCTCACCTCTGCCCAGCGCTTGTCGTCTTGCCCACGGCTCTGCAGTACAGGATTGGAGGTAATGTGATGCTGAACCTTGTAGGAAATTTGGCCTGTTTCAGGAGATATCTGAACCGTGCGCGTATCGATCCCCACAGATCTCATCCAGTCGCCTACATCCGGGGACTGCATGGCGCGCCCCAGTTGTGCCCACCACTGGCCAAAGGTGGAATGTGGCGGAATGTTTTCCAGCATAAGCTCGCTGTCCCGGCTGGCGATACCGGTGATTTGTGGCAGTGTGCTGGCATAAAGCGCCGCCAGTTGAGTGTCGCCAGTGGCGCGAGAGGTACTCGAAAACGGAGAGGGTGTCGGGGTATCGCTTTCGGGGTCGATGCCATTGCCCGTAGCCGGCTGATCAACGGGAACCTGGGGGAAGGTGGAATTCTGGGTAGGTGTGCGAGGTGTTTGGGCTGCGGAGTTTGGCATCATCGGTGTGGTTCATCCAGGTCTTATTCAGAGGGTACCAGGGGCACATTTCATACCCTCAGGTACAAACCTTCGTACCCAAACTGTGATGAGTAATTCCACGCTTCGCCTGGCCAATGATTGCAGGCTATGTTCGTGTTGGGTGGTGATCCTGCGAACGCAATCAGGCCCGAATCATCTCCCTCACCTTACGGATGTATAGGCAGCATCAGCGCGTTTTTCCGGCACGGTTGCCTGGCAATCGTTGGCTCAGTAGGCTCGGTACCTACCGGCGGGGCTGAGGATCAGGCTGCTGGAGCCAGTCTCAGCCCCGCCGGCCAAAGGCGCGGGAACACGTGAATGCAGTCCTGCATTGTTGGCTTGATGGAGGGGCGGCGTCGAAAGCTCGACGCCGCTGATTTCACAGGTTCAAGGTGCCAATTTTTTCACATTGGCATTAAGCGTGCTGGCGGGTGTGTAGGCAAATTGCCAACCCGGTTTGCCCCCGAGCCCATCGAGGAAGTCCTGCAGGCCTTTGCTTTTGCCATTGCTAAGGGGGAACACTGACATCCCGCCACTATATTCCGGCGGATTGCCATTTCTGATCATCGCCACGTCAAGGTCCGGGCTATTGATATTGAAAAGAAACAACTCATCGTTTTTTGTTTTTTGAATGTAGACGGTATGCCCGAATTCTCCGCCTTGGTTGGTATGCTTGAAATTAATCAGCCCAGACTCTGTGATGTCTTCGGCATTGAAGGTCGCCTTCAGACTGTCTTGTTTGATGTCCATCAAGTCCAGATAGCGTCGTGAGTAATTAGTACCCTCACCATTTGTACTTGCTATGACCGCGGTAAATACTTCGGGCGAAAGGGTTTTTTCAGATTGACCGATGAGCACGGAAGACTCGTAACAGATTCGCTGTTGATTGTCCGGCGCCTGATAGAGAATTTCCCAATTCTTCCGCAATTCTGCGTTAGAGAGGGGCGTAGTGCCAGAAAGCGCTAGGGGGTTTTCATACAGTTTTTTGACATCTGCGCTGAACACACTGTTTTTTTGCTGCCAGGCATCGTCATGGTCAAAAACCTTGAAGGTCAGCTTGTTGGGGTCGGTGTCGTGGGTTTTATATTGCGGTTTCAGCTTTTTATCGCGGGTCAGTTTTTCAAGCCCCTTTTGCATGGCCTCTGCACTGCTGAAGTCGGCGAGACCAAAATTAGGATCGTAGAAGTAATAGGATCTGCTGCCATCCTGGATTTTTACTCCTGCCGCCATGGCGTGCCCCGGCGAGTCGATCATCACTGACTTTGAAACAGTAGCGTCTGCCAATTCCTTGACCATGTCATTGACTGAGAGCTCCCGTACAGGCTGTCCTGCGTGAAAAGCACTGCGGGCACCCACTTGATTTTGCATCTTGCTCAGTTTGCCAATGAATTCTCGTGAGGCTGGATCCGTTGGAAAGGCCGCTGCGCTAAACATGTTTTTAATCAGTTGCCCTTCCTTTCCTTGCTCCATTGCGGTGGCCATCACGCGTGAAAGCGCAGCGCATTGCCCATCAGACAGTTGCGCGGTCTTGGAAAAGTAAACGACCTGCGGCATCGGGTGCACGTTGCCAAAACGTGGTTCGATGACGTCGATAAACTTCGCTGAACCATTGCGCCCCAGTTCGTAGGCGACGTCGTCGTACTTTTTGACCAGCATCCCAACCTGCCTTGCTGTGAGGTCTCTGTTACCCGCCAATTTCATGATATCGGGGGCTTTCATATTATTTGAGAAGCCCTTGATCGTTTCTGGGTTTCCAGAATAATACCCGCTCTCAAACGCCTCTTTTTCCGGCCCTTCGCGATGTGTCCTGACCGTTCTTTTCCAGTTATTGACAACGGCCTCATCGACTTTCTTGACGGTGCCATCGGCCGTCGTCCATTTCCCCAAGTCTTCCGTATTGAGTCGAGCAGAGGGCAGGAAGTCCCTCACCGCAGGGCCGTAGGCTTGGCCGGTTACCGTGTTGTAGCGATGCCATTTGCCATTTTGCAGGACAACGGGACCTTCCACTAACTCAGCGTTCACTTTGAAGGTGCCCAGAGACGATGCATCAAAGCGTTTGGCGGCGAGTAACAAGTCATAACTCCCAGCGGAGTTCGTCAGGGTGTTCAAACGGTGAGACACCGCGTTGAAACTGATCACGTTCGAGGATTGACTCCCCGACAACAAATCCCCAGGCAGAGCAGCTCTTTTAGGGTGGTTGGCTAAAGAGGGAAGCAGTCGTCGGGTGATTTCATCTTTGATTTGCTCACCGGTTAAATGTGCGGTGTTGGTAGGGACACTTCTTGAAATTTCGTTGATAGCGTCCGGCGACAGATTCGCTTGCAGAGGTCCTTGGAAGGCCTTGACTTCACGCTTGATCAATCCCCCGAATTGCTGCCTGAAAGAATCGACGCTGCCACTGGCAGGGTCGCACATTAACAGCCGCACGTTATTAAAACTTTCTGGATTTATATTGGAAGCCTTGAGCGTCGCCAACAGTTCAGCGGGTGTATTGTTCTTCCCGTTGTAATATATTTTCATCGGCTCATCGAGCAACAGGTCTGCGGCATTTGGGTCAATGCCATGCGCGCAAACGTTAAGTCGCTCAACGCCTTTGTATTCATCTACATAAGTAAAAATACCCGTCCCCGGCGAATTAAAATCCTTAATGTTTCGCCCAAAATTTATACTGTTGTCTTTGGCCAAACTCCTTTCCAGATGGTTTTCATTAACTCTTCGCGCAGCACTGTTGGAATACCTCGCCGTTTCAGGTGTAAAGTTATCAAGGGGCTTACCGTAGACCCTGTTCTTGATAACATCGTAAGGCAACCATTTGCCCGCAGCGTCATTGTATTTGGCCGCGACGCTGACAGGCTCGGTACTGCCCGCTACCTTGTAAGTTCCCATTGCAATATCGTGTCGGTTAGACAATTTCACCAAATCGACGTTATCCGTAATGCTCATCACCTTACCGAAACGCTGAGCCCCTATGACAGTGAGCTTTTGCCCGCCTTTTCCCACCAGGCGAACCAAGTCATCCAGGCCACCTACCGGGTTTGCTGCGGCAAGAATGCCTGCGCCGGCCATTTTGGCAATGCTCAAGGATTTGAGCGCCCCGCTGGTACCTATTTTGCCGATATTGCTGGCGACCTTCCCCGCAGGGACCACGAAACTCAAGCCATCCATGACAAACAGCATGGCGGCCTGTGCAGCGTCCCCGTCAATAGCTGCTTCGATGGCGTTCTTGAACGGAATCAAGCCCAGCAGGAACTCTCGTCCGGCGATGTGTTGTCGGGTGGTTTCCTCCAAGGCGCTTTCCCCGTGGGCAGCATTCTTGAATGTTTCATAGTCAGGTGTGAAATGTTGGCTGGCCGCCAGTTCCGCAAGGTATTCGGACTTCCCACCGAAATAAGACATCGGCATGGCGTTGACCGAACTGTCCTGAGGGGGCGGCACCCATTCTTTCTCTGGCGTTATGCGATGCAGCTGTATTTGCGAGGTGGTCGACTCGGCCCGAGGCGGTTTACCGGTTTTGTAGGCATTCCAATCAAGGCGGTGAGTTTTATTTATTTCGGTATTCACCAGCGGTTTCACACCGCCGAGTTCCAATTGACGGGGAAGATCCGTGCGTTTACGAATCAGCATGCTATTGGGGAAAACTTCGTAATGGCAGACATTGCCCTCGTGCTCAGAGCGAATTAACAATCCACCTAATCCTTTCGCAACGATTTCATCCGCCGAGGGGATGAGATGTGAAGCATAGCCGGTGATGGCCGGGCGTAAGTAATATAATTCCTGCTTACCAAACTCAAGATGCTTACGGTCCTCCTCGGGTAACTTCGAAAACATATTCTTCAGCAGGTTTTTATGGCTGACTTTCAAATCATGGTGGTAGGCATCGAATCTCGTTTTGAAAGTGAAGTTCGGGTCCGTCATGCCTTTGCTGGTAAGGTCATTAGCCGACAGGCTTGAATCGATAGACCTCCAGCGCCCAGGACGCAACTCGTTTGACATATAAACATCGACCGGCGAGAAATAACGATTGTCGCCGTATTGCTCGTTGGCCGATTGCAGGTAGTTCCTTTCTAGCGGTAGCGTCTCGCCAAACACATCCTTTAACTTTTCCAGCGCTATGTCACGGCGAGTCGGCATGGGCGTCATGAGGTGCTGGGAGACTTTCGACAACTCTTCAACTTGCTGATTAAAATGTGTCTGGCACAGCTTTAAATCCTCCAGTGAGGGAGTATCGCCCGCTTGATTGCCGATGACGCTATTGAGCTTCCCCCAGAGCATCAGCGATTCATTGGTAAACACGTTCCTGAGCGCTTGCTCATCACTGCTGAGCGGTGTCAGGTTGGCGCGCTCCATAATCTGAGTGAAGTTCATTTGAGCACTGGCCCCAGGCGCCTGTGCCTCAATGAACTTGACCGCAGCCCTCAAGTGCATCCACGAATTGGAGCCATAGGTAACGCTACTGGGGATGTCCTTGACCAATAGCTCCGGGGCGGCACGGGATAGCAGCAGATGCGTTCCAATGGGGGCTAGCCGTGCCGACGTTTTGCCGGTGGCGACCAAGTGGTCCGACAGTGCCTGCTTTACGCCCGCCAAGGGTTGACCGTAGAGGCGGTCGGCCGATAGATCGAACCCCGCCGTATGATGCTGTTTAGGCGCAAATACAGATTCGTTGTCCAGGGTGGTCATGATCGCGGTCAAGGCCCAATCCTGGAAGGTCTCCTCCGTTACTGCGGCGCCCATTTTTTCTTGAAGCGCCTTGCCCAACTCAAGCGCCTTGGGAGAGCCGAGAACATCCTCAATGACTCTGCGGGGGTTACGCAGGTCGTAAGTCTCAAGCGGCATCCTCTTCATGAGGTAATCCAGTGCGCCCTTCTTTCTGACAGTGGAGTTTCCCCCGTCCAGACCAGGAAGCTTCAAGTTATAGAGGACATGGCTGTAAACGTGTGTCTGCGACTCCAGATCCAGCGGTGGGGACCAGGATAATCCGCCGCCGAAGTCTCCATGGGGAGGCTCTTGCAGTGGCGGTATATCCAGTACTTCAATCAGATTGTTCAGTTCAACGCGGCTTTTGGGTAGCTGCCATCCATTACCCGAGATAAAGGCTTCAAGGCTGACAGTGTCGCTGACTTGCTCCTCTTGGTTAAGGCTGTAGCTGGACAGGGGATGAACCTGCAGCAATGTGTCTTTCAAATACCTGGCGATTTGCGCTGGGTCATCGTTGGGGAGGGCACGCAGCTTGGCCCCCAGGACGTGTTTATCCTGGGCATCTCCCAGCGCTGTCTGCTCATGCGCCAAGGCTTCATCAGAGCGCTCATGAGCCCGCTTGGCCAGATCAGCCGGCGGTATCGGCTCAAATATTTTTGTGCGCTCCAGTTTCGTGGCGCGCTCTGCCAAGGTACCCATCGACCAAGGCCGCCTGGGCTCGCCATAGAACTTGCCGATTGTCTCCAAGGGGGCGGATGAACCGGAGGTGGGCGCTGTAATCGCTGTCTTTCCAAGCCCCAATACGCCCGCAGCTTTCATGACAGGCGCCATGAAAACAGGCCACGACTTATCCTGCTCGGGGCCCCATAAGGATTTGCGTTCGCCATGAATGTAGCAGGAGATCTGGTCGAAACCCGGATAAATCTCGATGGGTTTCGATAGATCGATATGTTTGCTTTTGGCCCACTCGGTAAACTGTGGGCTCTTGATCGCGTCATGAAGATGCGACCACCATTTGCCGAACGACGAATCTTTAGGAATATTATCTAACGACTCCTGCAGGATCCCGTTTTTAATGCCATCGCGCAGGGCAGTGGCATAGAGTCCGGCGAGCACACTATCTGCTTCAACGTATCCGCTAAGATTCGAACTTTCAGGCGTTGTCTCTAACGGCCTACTCCTGCGCTCGGGTGTCGAGCTGTTCGCCTGAATTCCCCCTGACACTGCATTGACTGGAAGGGGTCTCAGGGAATTGCTGGTTGATAACATGCTCGCCTCGCTTCGCGTACTAAAAATATGGCCGTTTCATATGTCATGGTATGGCCCTATAAGTTGTTCAGCTTGGGCGGCGGGTTCCACAGCAGACATAGAAAGACTTATATGTTTACTGATAGGCGGATATACCCCTTGGGGCGGGCGGTTTTTAAAGAGAATTGATGAGCCCGAAGTTTAAGTCGCCAGGTATTCGGGCTGAGTGCGCTATTGTCAGGTAGGCAGACAGGTATATAGCAAGTTGGCAGCCGTCTTTTTCTTTTACATCTGCAGATAAATCCTGTGCGGCGTTATAGTTGCCGCAGCGGCGTCGAAAGCCCGACGCCGCTGATTTCATAGGCTCAAGATGAGAGGTGCCTTAGCTCACCATAAATGCCGGCGGTATGTCGCCTTTGACATAAAACACCTCTAACTCCTGCCCGTTCAATTTTTCAACGGCTTGCAGAAGGGTTGCCTTAGTGATTTTTTTATCCCTGACCAGTCTTTCACCGTCTTTGAGAACGATATCGACCACCGTCCGAAATGCGTCCGGGTTTTGGGTGGTGTCGACCGTAAAGACGGGCACCTTCTTCGTGGGGGTTGAGTATTGGGTGGCAAAACTATTGGCTTTGGCCTTGCTCGCGCTGAATGACATGACTTCACCGCCACTGCCTGATGTTCTCGCCGTATGTTGGATAATCGCAGCCAGATAGTCGTCGCCGGACGAGTCCGTTCCCGCTGCACGCCTGAGACCGGTCGCGAGAGTATCCCCGGTAGCTGTATGCCCCCGGAATATTTGGGTTGGGACGGCGAAGTCAAATTGCTTCAGTTCCTCAAGGGTTCGGACACTTGCCTTGGCCCCGGGCGTGGCAAGATGTTCACTGAGTAAACGAACCATGAACTTTTCAGCACTTCTTTCGCTGTCTGGTCGGATGGCCAGTCGTGCGTCATAGAGCTTTTTAACATCCGTACTCAGCACACTGTTTGTTCGCTGCCACGCGTCAGTATGGTCGAAGACCTTGAACTCCAACTTCGCGGGGTCAGTGCTATGAGTCACGTAGCCTGGCTTCAGTTTCGTGTCGCGAGTCAGTTTCTCCAGGGCCTTTTCCATGTCCTGCGCATTGGAAAATTTCGCAAGCCCATGATTAGGGTCATAGAAGTAGAAACTCTTTCCTGTGTCATCAACCCTTACCCCGGCGGCCATGGCGTGACCAGGAGAGTCGATCATTATTGACTTGGATACGCTGGCGTCGGCCAGCTCATTCACGATGCCTTGAATCGTGTCCTGACGCACTGTCTGCTGAGCATGGAAAGCACTTCGTGCGCCGACTTGGGTTTGGATCTTGCTCAGTTTGGCAGTAAATTCCCTGGAGGCCGGATCGGCCGGGTAGGCCGCTGCACTGAGCATGTTTTTGATCAATAACCGTTCTTTGCCTTCTGCCATGGCGTCCGCCATGACGCGTGACAGCGCGGCACATTGGCCATCGGACAATTGCCCGGTCTTGGAAAGGTAGATGACTTGAGGCATAGGTATTACGCTGCCGAGCCCGGGTTCTATGGCGTCGATAAAACGAGCTGAGCCACCTCGACCGAGTTGGTAAGAGAGATCGTCGAAGCGCTTGAGCAGCATCCCGACCTCCTTGGCAGTAAGGTTTTTATTGCCAGCCAGGGTGATGATATCTGCGGGCTTCATGGAATTGGAAAACCCCGCGATAGTTTGCGGGTTTCCTGATTGGTATCCGCTTTCAAACTGAGCTTTTTGCGGTCCAGTGCGATGGTCGTTAACGGTCTTTTTCCAGCTTTTGACAACGGCCTCATCGAGTGTCTTTCGGGGGCTGTCCGCAGTCGCCCATTTCCCCAATTCTGCCATCTGGGCCTGCAGCGACGGCAAGAAATCCTCCAGCGGTGCGCCATAAGGTTTCAGTGACAAAGGATCAAGTGCGTACCACTTGTTATCTTTGAACGCTGCCGCGCCCTGCACAATTTCGCCTTGATGCTTGAAGGTACCCATCGACACGCTGTCCAGGCCGTTAGGCGCCGTGAGCAAACCGCGGCCAGACAACTGCAGAGAATGAACACCGTCATAGAGTGACGATGCTGCGGATTTCGCACCTTTGGTCAACAAGCGCGTCAGGTCCGCTACGTCAGCGAAAAGATTGGCGTCTTTCAGCACGGCGCCGCCGAATTTTTTAACGCCTGTCAGCAGCCCTAAGGCGGTTTTTTTACTGGTTCTGTTAACAATGCCACCGCCTTTGGCGCCAGGATTATAAAGCGATATCAGATCCAGCATGGCATCGCCGATGGCTTCGTCCCATTTACCCTCAATCGCGTTTTCGATAGCGGACTTGAACGGAATAATGACATTCAGAATGCCGTTGTTGAGTTGATGGTTTTCCCGGTATCGCTTCTCAAAGTTTGTTTCACCTGAAGCATCTGTCTCGAAACTGTCCTTGTCGCTGAAAAAATGCTCGCTGACGGTCGTGGCAATCGCATCGGTCTTAGTGGTGAAAAATGTCTTGAGGGGGGCCGTTGTCGAGTTCGGTTCGTCGGCGCCGGGGGTACCTGATGCGGGCTGGATCTTGACCCGATCAATGATGACGGGGACTTTTGGCGGTGGCAGCCCTCCGTGCCCGATCCCATACTTATCCAGATCGAACGGCAGCCGTGTAAACCCTTCGATATATTTATCGCCGTCTACCCCACGGGCGATATGGGTTGCACCGATTGGCAGTTCTTCAGGCAGGTCGGTTTTTTTGCGAATGGTCTGATCGCTTATAGAAAACTCATAGTAGGTGGTTTCCTCGCCACGCACCGTTTTAAACAATAGGCAACTGCGCCCAATATTTTTGTATTGTTTTTGACTGATGTCATCGTCGCTATCCTCACGCAGGGGGAGGCGGACGGAGTAAGCCGTTACGCCGCCGAATTCAAAGTTTTTTCGGTCTTCTAAAGGGAGTCGTGAAATTTGACTCTTTATCCGTGAAGTAAAGGCTTCTTTTACCCCGTCGAAATAAGGCGTGAACGTTTCCTTAAATACTTCTTTGATATCAGGAAGCTCATCGAATTTAGGCTCGACTTTTTTTAGAAGCTCCTTGTCAGAATCAGACCTGAGCGTATCGGTCTTGAGCCGACCCGACATATATAGATCAATAATCGAGTACGCTATGCCACCTCTGTTTTGGCGGCCCAGCTTGATGAATTCTTTCTCCAGAGGGACGTCATCGCCCAGTACTTTTTTGAGTTCGGCTTCCGCCAAGGCTTTTCGGGTCGGCAGCGGTGAGGAGAACACCGCGAGGCGTGTACTGAGCTCTGTTATCTGCTCGTTGAATTTGCCCTGCGTGTGTTCAATCGCTGCCGGGTCGTAGTTGTCATCGTCATTCTTGATCAGAAAACCATTGACGATACCCCAGTCAACCATGGCGTTGCGTCGCGCAAGGGCGGCTTGCACCGCTTGGCGCTCGCTCACCGGAGAGGTGTTGCCGAACTCGATCACTTGGTCAAATGTCATGGTCGCCGCAGTACCGGGCGCCTGTTGCTCAATGCGCGAAACGGCAGCACTGAACACAGCCCACTCGTTGGAACCGTACACCAGGTTCTCGGGCAACTGTTTGACCAGAAACTGCGGCGCGACCCGCGAGAGCAGCAAGTACCCCCTTAGGTCAGGGACATCGGCGTTTTGACGTTCCAGATGGTCATTGACCGCTGCGATGATCGCCGAAGCGGGTTTGCCCCAATTGTCCGGCTGGTTCAGGTCATAGCCTGCGATACGGTTGCGTTGTGTTTCGGGCGTGATGCCCAGTTCCAGTGCCAGCGCTGTCATCAACCATTCATTGACACTGGTTGGGGTTGAAATGCCCTGCAGTTCGGCTTCCAGTTTCTGACCCAGTGCCTGCGCCTGGGGGTTTGCGATCAACTGATCAAGTACCTTGCGAGGGGTTACGGGTGAATCCGTGTTGGTGACAGCGTGTGTGATCAAGGACTGAATGCTGGTATTGGCTGATTCGTTGACGATAGCGCGCACGCGGTCTTGCTGGGATTGAGCCAAGGGTATGGTCCGACCCAGCAGCCCCCCGAAATCACCCAGCCCAGGCGGTGCGGGCAATGGCATGGCAATTTTCTGGGTCAATCGCAAGGTCTCTTGCCAACTGGTGGGTAACGGCAAGCCCAGCGCCTGGATGAACCGTTCAGCGCTTATGCTTTGCCCTTCGACAAGGTTGTTCTTGCGCGCAATGTAAGAGTCTGGTGGCAGGGTTATCTGCAGCGATCTAAGCCGCCGTTCAGTGCCATAGTATTGATGTTTCTGCAATTCACCTGTTTTAGTCAGACCGTCGATAAGTGCTTGTTGGCCCATGGCATCAGCCGCCGTCATCGAATGTTTTTGCGGCGGTGGTGGCAGCTGGTTCTGGACACTGTGTTGGGCGAGCAGCGATCCTTGCCCGATGCTCCGAATAGATCGTTGATTACGTACGGGATCGATGCCCCGCTCGGAAGAAGATTCAGCAAGAGGCGCTTGGGGCGAAGGGGAAGTTGGTGTTTGCGGGGCGTTCTGAAGATGCGGGCGGGGAAGAGTAACGCTATCAGGTGAAATCATGGGTGGCATTCTCTGAGAGGCAAATGAACATACCCCGGGTGTTGTAACTGCGCCCGCGGTATAACACTTGGTATTGGCATCAGCCTCTAGCGTTCCAACTCTACCTTTTGCCGGAAGTTTCTATGTGCGCTGTCGACGCCGATACAAACGGCGCCACTGCGTATTAGTGCCTAATTCATCGCCATCAACGTTAATAGCTCGTCAGCGGACCCGGTCGGTCCCCAGCGCTTCGTTTAACCTGCGCCTCATTCCCTTATCTGCAGGTGAATCATCTCCCGCACCTTCGCCGTCAACAAATCAAAGGTAAACGGCTTGGTGATCAACTGCATGCCCGGGTCCAGGAAACCGCCCCGTACCGCCGCATGCTCGGCATAGCCGGTAATAAACAAAACCTTCAAGTCCGGGCGAATTTGCCGGCCGATTTCGGCCAGCTGGCGGCCATTCATGCCTGGCAGCCCCACATCGCTGATCATCAGGTCGATGCGCTGGCTGGACTCGATGATCGGCAGCGCATTGTCGGCATCGCCGGCTTCGACGAAGGCGTAGCCCAACTCGCTCAGCACCTGGCTCACCAGCACGCGCACGGCGGGGTCGTCCTCGACGATCAGCACGCACTCGCCGGCATTCGCGAACGGCAGTAGGGCGGAGTCCAGCGGCGTATCAGCCGTCACTTCACCGACAAAACGCGGGAGAAACAGGCTCACGGTGGTGCCTTTGCCCACCTCACTGTGGATGGTCACATGGCCATGAGATTGGCGTGCAAAACCGTAGATCATCGACAGGCCCAGGCCGGTGCCCTGGCCGATGGGTTTGGTCGTGAAGAACGGGTCGAATACCCGCCCCATGAGGCTTTCCGGAATCCCGCAGCCGGTGTCGCTGACGCTCAGTTCCACATAGTCGCCGGGGTTCAAGGTGCCATACGCGGCGGTGAACACGCTGTCGAGGTGGCGGTTGCTGGTTTCGACGATCAGGCGACCGCCGTCGGGCATGGCGTCGCGGGCATTCAAGACCAGGTTGAGCAGGGCGCTTTCCAGCTGATTGGGGTCGGCTTCGGCGGTCCACAGCCGGTCCTCCAGGCGCATGTCCAGGGCAATGCTCTCGTTGATGCTGCGTTGCAGCAGTTCGCCCATCGAAGTGACCAGCTCGTTGATCTGCACCGGCTTGGAATCCAGCGACTGGCGCCGTGAAAACGCCAGCAGGCGGTGAGTCAGGCCGGCAGCGCGGTTGGCCGAGGTCACGCCCAGGTCAATCAGGCTGTCGAGGTCGTCCAACTTGCCGCGCGAGACACGCCGCCGCAACAGCTCCAGGCTGCCGATAATGCCGGTGAGCATATTGTTGAAGTCGTGGGCGATACCGCCCGTCAACTGCCCGACCGCTTCCATTTTCTGCGATTGGCGCAACGCTTCTTCGTTGCTGCGCAACTGCGCCGTGCGCTCCTCGACTTGCTGTTCGAGGGTTTCCAGGGTGCGCTGCAGGCGCAGTTCGCTCTCGCTGAGGTCAATCAAACGGTCCCGCGCGTCGTATTGCCGGCGGCGACCGCGCAGGGCCGCGCTCACCAGGCTGATCAGGGTGATGGGGTGGAAAGGCCGCTCAAGGAACGTGACATTGCCGAGCAGGCCACTCAGGTGCGAGGAACCATTCTGTTCGCTGCCGCCGTGGTGGGTCATCAGCACGATGGGCAGGTCCGACCAGGCTGGCTGCTGATGCAAATGCTCCAGCAACGGCTCCAGGTCCGCGCCCCGCAGCGCTTCGGCCGCAATGATCAGCAGGCCGGCACCTTGCTCCAGGGCCTCGCACAGCATCGGCAGGCTGCTGGCAACGATGCCGCTGTAGCCGGCCTCGTTGAGCATCATCAGCGCCAAAGTACCGTCGCGGCCCATAGGCGCCAGGACGATGGCGCGCTCGGATACGGGTGAAATAGCCGTCACACGCCCTCATCCTTGAGCAGAGGCGAGCCTGCGCCCATGTAGGTTGGAATGCCACGCAACACGCCCTGGAAATTATCCAGCGGTTCGCCGACGGTCATGCCACGGCTGCTGATACGGTATTCGCGGATGGTCGACTCGTGGGAGCCGGTGCGTTTCTTGATGATCGAGATGGCACGGCGCACCTTGCCCAGCGCCTCGAAGTAACGCAGCAGAATCACGGTGTCTGCCAGGTAAGTGATGTCGACCGGTGCCTGCATGTCGCCGACCAGCCCGTGCTGCGCGACGGTCATGAAGGTGGCCGCACCCCGGCGGTTGAGGTACAGCAGCAACTCGTGCATATGCAGGATCAGCGCGTTCTCTTCCGGCATGGCCGCCTGGTAACCGTTGATGCTGTCGATGACCACGGTCTTGATCCCACGCTCGTCGACACAGCGGCGTACCCGGTGCGAGAACTCGCCGGGGGACAGCTCGGCGGCGTCCACTTGTTCGATCAACAGGTTGCCGGTGGCTTGCAGGGCGTCGAGGTCGATGCCCATGTTTTTCATGCGCTCGAACAGCAGGCCCAGTTCTTCATCGAAAATGAACAGTGCGGCTTTTTCGCCACGGGCCACGGCAGAGGCGGCAAAGATCATCGAGATCAGCGATTTGCCGGTACCGGCCGGGCCAAGGATCAGGCTGCTGGAGCCGGTCTCCACGCCGCCGCCCATCAAGGCGTCCAGTTCTTGGATGCCGCTACTCAAGGTCTGGCGCACGTAACCGCCGCGATGCTCGGCGGCCACCAGGCGCGGGAACACGTGAATGCCATCCTGCATGATGGTGAAGTCGTGAAAGCCGCCACGGTATTTCTGGCCGCGGTACTTCACTATGCGCACGCGACGGCGTTCGGCGCCGTAATTGGGGGTCAGTTCTTCCAGGCGGATGACGCCGTGCGCCACGCTGTGCACGGTTTTGTCGAGGGATTCGGTGGTCAGGTCATCCAGCAGCAGTACGGTGGCGTCATAGCGCACGAAGTAGTGCTTGATCGCCAGGATCTGGCGGCGATAGCGCAGCGAGCTTTGTGCGAGCAGGCGGATTTCCGAAAGGCTGTCGACCACCACGCGGGTCGGCTTGACCCGTTCCACCACCTCGAAGATCTGCCGGGTGGCTTCGCCCAGTTCCAGGTCGGAGGAGTACAACAGGCTCTGCTGGTGCTCGGCATCCAGCAGGCTCTCCGGCGGAGTCAGTTCGAAGATATGGATATTCTCGTCCAGGTCCCACCCGTGGGACTTGGCGCCTTGGCGCAATTCGCGCTCGGTTTCGGACAGCGTGATGTACAGCGTTCGCTCACCTTCTTTCGCGCCGGCCTGCAGAAAGTGCAGGGCGACCGTGGTTTTACCGGTGCCAGGTTCGCCTTCCAGGAGAAACAGATGGCTGCGCGATAGCCCGCCGGAAAGAATGTCATCAAGACCTTCGATGCCAGTGGCTGCTTTTTCGGATAACAACGCTTTGGATGTAGACAAGAAGTGCCCTCAGGTCACATACGAGTAGAGGATGCGCGCCCTGGTGGACGCGCCATGTTCTCTTGACCGTAGCGCTTTGCGGCGGTTCAACCTGTTCCAGGAAAATACGGCCGGTGATGTCTACAGACCCTGTTGCAGGGCCGGATCGTCGGGGTTTTGCTGTTCGAGCTGGGCCAGCAGCACCTGCACGTTCTGCAATTGGCCGCTTTCTTTCCAGTAGGTGACGAGCAGCACCCGCGCCTTGCGATTGGCCGGGTGGCGCTGGATGATTTCTTCCAACTGGCGCTGGGCCGCTTCCTGTTCCTGCTGGGCGTGCAGGGTGGTGGCCAGGTCGTAGCGGTAATCCTGATTGTCCGGCTCCAGCTCCACGGCCTTGGACAGGCCCAGCAGCGCATAGGGGCGCTCGCCGTGGTGCAGCAGCCACATGCCCAGCGCATGTTGCAGGTAAGCCGATTCAGGGTGCGCCGCCAGTTGCCGCGCGAGCAGTTGACGGGACTCGTCGGTCTTGCCTTGCTTATCCAGCAGCTCGATCTGCGCGACCACCGCCTGCAAGTTGTCCGGCTGCAGGCGCATGGCCTGTTCCAGCGCATTTTGTGCATCGGGCAGCAGGGCGCTGTGGATGTACAGGCGCGCCAGTTGAATCCAGCCCTCAGCCGTTTCCGGCTGGGCCTTGAGCTTCTTCACGAACTCATCCAGCACCTGCTGCAAGGGCCCGAAATACAAGCCCAAGGTGTCGGGCGAGAGACCGAGCAAGGCATTGGCGGCGGCAAAGCGCACGCCTTGTTCGGGGTCATCCAGGGCAGGGCCGAGCAACAGCGTGCGCTGGCCCGTGGGCACCAGGCCGACAATGCTATGGATAGCGGCTTCGCGTACCAGCGGCGAGTCGCTGGCGAGGTCTTTATCCGCCAGCTTCAAGGCCTGGGGGCTGGGGTAGTTGGGCAGTTCGGCATGCAATGCGGCGCGCCGCTCGGGCGACAGGTCCGGCCGGCCCAATTGCTGATAGAGCACGCGCGCCGCGCCCGGCTCGCCGTTATGCGCCTGTTTCAGCGCTTTCGCGTAACCATGGGCAATGGCGGGTGGCACGGCCACCGGTGTGGAACGGGAGAAATACCAGGTGATCAGTACAATCAACAACAGGGCGCACAGGCCGACGATGGAGTAACGGCGTGACTTTGACATGCAGGCGTCCGAAAGCTTGGGCAGCTAGAGCAAAGCCATCAGCTTCGGCCAGACCAGGGCAGGTGTCAAACCCGCGTCAGGTCAGCACGTATTCCACCGGCTCGAGCGGCGGCGGCAAGTCGGTTTCGCCGAGGGCCGCGAGAATCTCGCGCTCCAGGGTGCGCAGGATCGCGTTGCAGGGCAGGTCGTTTTCGTCGAAGCCGAAAGGGTCTTCGAGATCATCGCCGATCTCATCCAGGCCAAAGAAGGTGTAGCTGACAATGGCGGTGAACACCGGCGTGAGCCAGCCCAGGGGCTCGGCCATGGCGAACGGCAACAGAATGCAGAACAGGTAGATGGTGCGGTGCAGCAGCAAGGTGTAGGGGAAGGGCAGCGGCGTGGCCTTGATCCGCTCGCACGAGGCCTGCACCTGGCTGAGGCTGACCAGCCGGGTCTCCAGTTGGGTGTAGCGCCATTCGCTGAGCACGCCCTGTTCGGTCAACACGGAAAACCGCGCGCCGACCTGCTGCAGCAGCTTGTCGGGGAGGTTGGGGTGGCGGGTGTCGACGTCGCTCCACGGCTTGATTGCCAGCGCTTCATCTTCATGCCGCAGGCGGGCGACCAGGCCGTGCGCAAAACCACCCAGCGCGCGCAGCAGGCCGGCGCGCTCGGCCGGGTCACTGAGCGCCTGGGTCTCGCGGATCAGCGAGCGTACATCGATGATCATCTGCCCCAGTTGCTTGCGGCCTTCCCACCAGCGGTCATAGCAGGCGTTATTGCGAAAGCTCATGAAGATCGACAGCGACAGCCCCAGCAGCGTGAATGGCGTGGCGTTGACCTTGGAGAAATACGCCGGGTGCAGCGTTTCCACCAGCACGATCACCGAGGCCAGCAACGTGACCAGCAGGCTGCGCAGGGCAATGCGCTTGGCTATCGAGCCTTTGAGGGAGAACAGGATACCCAGGAGGTTGGGTTTGGGACGCACAATCATTGGCGGGACAGGGCTTCTTCGGGGACGCGGCTTCAGGGGGTGTAGCCCCTCAGATTAGAAGCAAGCGCGACAGGCGTCCAATCGCTTGGACTGACCGGCCGATAAGCAGGATTGATGACTGGCCAAACCAGTCAAGCAGGTTGAAAGCTTTGACCATTGCTGCGCCAGCGTGCGGGAGCGACTATTTCCACGATTCGGTCCTTCTGGTTCAAGGAAACAATAATGCAGATTGAAAACAAGATCTTCCTGGTCAGCGGCGGCGCGTCAGGCCTGGGCGCGGCCACCGCAGAAATGCTGATTGCCGCCGGTGCCAAGGTGATGCTGGTGGATTTGAACGCCGACGCGGTGACCGCCAAGGCCAAGCAGTTGGGCGAGAACGCGCGCAGCGCCGTGGCCGATATCAGCCAGGAAGCGGCGGCCGAAGCCGCCGTGCAAGCGACCGTTGCCGCCTTTGGCGGCCTGCATGGGCTGGTCAACTGCGCCGGTGTGGTGCGTGGCGAGAAAATCCTCGGCAAGAACGGCCCCCACGGGCTGGCCAGCTTTGCCCAGGTGATCAACGTCAACCTGATCGGCAGCTTCAACCTGCTGCGCCTGGCAGCAGCGGCCATCGCTGAAACCGAAGCGAATGCCGATGGCGAGCGCGGTGTGATCATCAACACCGCCTCGGTTGCCGCGTTTGATGGGCAGATCGGCCAGGCTGCCTATTCCGCCTCCAAAGGCGCGATCGCCAGCCTCACGTTGCCGGCCGCTCGCGAGCTGGCGCGCTTTGGTATCCGCGTGATGACCATCGCCCCGGGTATTTTCGAAACGCCGATGATGGCCGGCATGACCGCCGAAGTACGCGACTCGCTGGCCGCAGGCGTGCCATTCCCGCCGCGCCTGGGCAAGCCTGCAGAATACGCGGCGCTGGTCCGCCACATCATCGAAAACAGCATGCTCAATGGTGAGGTGATCCGTCTCGACGGCGCCTTGCGCATGGCCGCCAAGTAAGGAGAACTTCCATGACTGATCCCATCGTAATTGTCAGTGCCGTGCGCACCCCCATGGGCGGCTTCCAGGGCGACCTCAAGGGCCTGACCGCGCCGCAGCTGGGTTCTGCCGCGATCCGTGCCGCGGTCGAGCGTGCCGGCATCGCCACCGATGCTGTCGATGAAGTGCTGTTCGGCTGTGTGCTGCCCGCCGGCCTCGGCCAGGCCCCGGCGCGCCAGGCGGCCCTCGGCGCCGGGCTGGACAAGTCGACGCGCTGCACCACCCTCAACAAGATGTGCGGTTCGGGCATGGAGGCGGCGATCCTGGCACATGATTCGCTGCTGGCCGGCAGCGTCGACGTGGTGATTGCCGGCGGCATGGAAAGCATGTCCAACGCCCCTTATCTGCTCGACCGCGCCCGCAGCGGCTACCGCATGGGCCACGGCCGCGTGCTCGACCATATGTTCCTCGACGGCCTCGAAGACGCCTACGACAAGGGCCGCCTGATGGGCACCTTTGCCGAAGACTGCGCCGCGCACAACGGCTTTACCCGTGAAGCCCAGGACGCCTTCGCCATCGCCTCGTTGACACGTGCGCAAGAAGCGATCACCCATGGCAGCTTCGCCGCCGAGATCGTCCCGGTGCAGGTCACGGTCGGCAAGGAACAGAAGACCATCCAGCACGACGAACAACCGCCCAAGGCCAAGCTGGACAAGATCGCCAGCCTGAAACCGGCGTTCCGCGAAGGCGGTACCGTGACGGCGGCCAACTCCAGCTCGATTTCCGACGGTGCGGCGGCCTTGTTGCTGATGCGCCAGTCCGAGGCGCTCAAGCGCGGGCTCAAGCCGCTGGCGGTGATCCATGGTCACGCGGCCTTTGCCGATGAGCCCGGGTTGTTCCCGGTGGCGCCGGTGGGCGCAATCCGCAAGCTGATGAGCAAGACCGGCTGGAGCATCGACGAAGTTGACCTGTTCGAGATCAACGAGGCCTTCGCGGTGGTCACCCTGGTGACGATGAGCAAGCTGGAAATCCCGCACGCCAAGGTCAACGTTCACGGCGGCGCCTGTGCCCTGGGCCACCCGATCGGTGCCTCCGGCGCGCGAATCCTGGTGACCCTGCTCGCGGCCCTGCGCCAGAAAGGCCTCAAGCGTGGCGTGGCCGCGATCTGTATCGGCGGCGGTGAAGCCACGGCCATGGCCGTTGAATGCCTGTATTAAGGAAACCCTATGCTGCCCAATGACGAACAACTGCAGATCAGCGACGCGGCCCGGCAATTTGCCCAGGAGCGGCTGAAACCGTTCGCAGCCGACTGGGACCGCGAGCACCGCTTTCCCAAGGAAGCCATCGGCGAAATGGCCGAACTGGGCTTTTTCGGCATGCTCGTGCCGGAACAGTGGGGCGGCTGCGACACCGGTTACCTGGCCTACGCCATGGCCCTGGAAGAAATCGCCGCCGGCGACGGCGCCTGCTCGACCATCATGAGCGTGCACAACTCGGTGGGCTGTGTGCCCATCCTCACGTTCGGCAACGATCAGCAGAAAGAGCAATTCCTCAAGCCGCTCGCCAGTGGCGCCATGCTCGGCGCGTTTGCCTTGACCGAGCCCCAGGCCGGTTCGGATGCCAGCAGCCTGAATACCCGGGCGCGCCTGGACGGTGATCACTACGTGCTCAATGGCTGCAAGCAGTTCATCACCTCCGGGCAAAATGCCGGGGTGGTGATTGTGTTTGCGGTGACCGACCCGGCCGCCGGCAAGCGCGGCATCAGCGCGTTCATCGTGCCCACCGACTCGCCGGGCTACAGTGTGGCGCGGGTCGAAGACAAGCTCGGCCAGCACGCCTCGGACACCTGCCAGATCCTGTTCGAGGACGTGAAAGTGCCGGTGGCCAATCGCCTGGGCGCGGAGGGCGAAGGCTATCGAATCGCCCTGGCCAACCTCGAAGGCGGTCGCGTGGGTATCGCCTCGCAGTCGGTGGGCATGGCGCGCGCTGCCTTTGAAGCCGCCCGCGACTATGCCAGGGAACGCGAAAGCTTCGGCAAGCCACTCATCGAGCACCAGGCCGTGGCGTTTCGCCTGGCCGACATGGCCACGCAAATCGCCGTCGCCCGGCAGATGGTGCAGTACGCGGCGGCACTGCGTGACAGCGGCAAGCCGGCGCTGGTGGAAGCGTCCATGGCCAAGCTGTTCGCCTCGGAAATGGCTGAAAAAGTCTGTTCGGCCGCCTTGCAAACCCTGGGCGGTTACGGTTACCTGAGCGACTTCCCCCTCGAGCGGATCTACCGCGATGTGCGGGTCTGCCAGATCTACGAAGGCACCAGCGATATTCAACGCATGGTCATCTCACGCAATCTCTAAGGAGCCGATACATGAGTTACGAAACCATTTTGCTCGAAGTCCAGGGCCGCGTCGGGCTGATTACCCTCAATCGCCCGCAAGCCCTGAACGCCTTGAATGCGCAGTTGGTCAGCGAGCTGAACCAGGCGCTTGACGGCCTGGAAGCCGATCCACAGATCGGCTGCATCGTGCTGACCGGCTCGAAGAAAGCCTTTGCCGCCGGCGCCGACATCAAGGAAATGGCCGAGCTGACCTACCCGCAGATCTACCTGGACGACCTGTTCAGCGACAGCGACCGCGTGGCCAACCGCCGCAAGCCGATCATTGCCGCGGTCAACGGCTTCGCCCTCGGCGGGGGCTGTGAATTGGCGTTGATGTGCGACTTCATCCTCGCCGGTGACGGCGCCAAGTTCGGCCAGCCGGAAATCAACCTCGGCGTGTTGCCGGGCATGGGCGGCACCCAGCGCCTGACCCGCGCGGTGGGCAAGGCCAAGGCCATGGAAATGTGCCTGACCGGGCGCTTTATCGATGCAGTGGAAGCCGAGCGCTGCGGGATTGTCGCGCGCATTGTGCCGGCGGATGAATTGTTGGAAGAGGCCTTGAAGGTTGCCACATTGATCGCCGGCAAATCGGTTCCGATCAGCATGATGGTCAAGGAAAGCGTGAACCGCGCGTTTGAAGTGAGCCTGTCCGAAGGCGTGCGCTTTGAGCGCCGGGTGTTCCATGCCGCGTTCGCGACCCAGGATCAGAAGGAAGGCATGGCGGCGTTCGTGGCCAAGCGTGCGCCGGCGTTCAAGGACAAGTAAGCCCCCCATCACTGACACCGATGGTCCAAATGTGGGAGCGGGCTTGCTCGCGAATACGGCTAATCAGTCACTGCAGTTTTGACTGACCTGGCGTATTCGCG